>OZ246414.1:640395-915171 GCA_965231125.1 uncultured Gammaproteobacteria bacterium
GAAGGCGCAAGACGCGAAGCGGATTACTTAGTTAGATCCGTCCCACTAAACAAAACGTAGTCGAATATAGCCGGCAACGAGGGGTACTGTTGAAAAACCTGAAGTTTTCTAGTAACACCAGAATCTGTGGTTCCAGTTGATTCAATTGTGGTGCCTTGTACCGGAAGGTCCCAACCTGCACCTGCTGGAAGCCCAACGGCAACCGGCTGGGGAACATCGTTGTAAAGAAGTTTGATTCTGGCCATAACTGGCGTATTTGATCCCACCCCGGAAAGGCTGATAGGACACGGCCCTGGAGAGGTATACGCTGGGTCCTGCATAAATTCAACTCTAGTATAGAATGAGTAAGTTACGCCACTTGGGTGCAAACTTGTTGTCACTGTAATACTGCCGGCACTAGTATCACAGAACTGATTCGATAATTTTCGATTGAGATTAGGATCAAACGTAAATTTCCGCAGACCAAAATTGGACCCGTCGTAATAAACAACAGTTACTTCAATTGCCGGTTTTTCATAGACTAAATAATCAAGGCTATTATCACCCCAATACACCATTAAGGCTCCAGTTGGAAGAGCCGGACTCCCACTAGTTATATCGTTAAAATTATTAAGCAAGCTTATTTGGACAACGTCATCTTTTTCAACTCTATCAGGAAATTCAAAGGCCGTAGTACCGGTTACTTTAAGGCTTGTTGCTTGAACTTTAGCTTTGGTTTGGTTTACTTGAGTGAAATCCAAATTTGCTTTACTAAAACTAGGGTTAGTCTGGATTCTCTTCAAAGCCTCTTCAATACCGGCTTCGGCGGCGAAATAGGCCCGGTTAGATTCGTCACTTGTAGTGGTGGTTCTTATGTCCGTTATGGAACGTGAGGCAACTGAAAGGACTACAGCTAAACCAACTACTAAAACTAATAAAAAAACAATGAGTATTTGTCCGGATTCTTTTGTACGCTTTCTAGTCATTTTAGGCAGACTTACCCGCCTAATTTTCATGAATTTTGGCGGGTTTGACCCTCTGATATAATCATAGATTAGTTACCAAGCAATAGTCAAGCCCGAAATGGTTCATGGCAGCTATCAAAAGACTCTTGTGCCAACTGTGGTGGCAAAAGGAAGCCTTATTTTGTAATCGGCTCGGGTGGGAGCTAAAACTCCTTGCTCAACTATGAAACCAAAAGACACAAGCCGGCGTGCTCCTGCCCCCGTAACCACAAAGGGGTCGTTTGGGGGAGCAAGATTGGGGTTATCGCAGATTATATTCACTCCTGTCGCTGTATCAGTGTTGGTTAAAGTCTGAGGAGGAAGACCAGAGGAATCTGTTCTCTGAATATATCCGTTGCTGGTTGACGGACCTGGTAGAGGAGGTACTTGAGGAACACATGTCCAGGTAATTGTCTGTCCCGGACCAGTGGTAAGAGTAATTGTACTCACACCTGTCCCAGGACAAGGCACGCCAGAACAGGTTACGTCTTGAGCGCTTCGGACATCCCTTTCAAGAAGGCTCATAGCCAAATTAGCATTTTGTCGGGCCTCGTTTTCAATTGAAGTTTTGTTTTGAGATCGCAGAATACCAATAAAAACACTTGTGGCGATACCAACAAGAATTCCCAGAATAGCCGTCACCACCAGAAGTTCAAGCAAAGTAAAGCCATTTTTGAAGATTTCGGATTTTCTCATATATTATTTATGCAACTTACAGCTTTAACTTCGTGATGACCGACCGGGTCGTCCCAACTCACAGCAACAGTCACTTGTTTTGAATCATGATAATCAAATCCGTTGTCAGCGGTATGGCAATTGCTAACTTCGCCGGAATCCACTGACGTATCGGCGAGGAAAACTTTTCGCGTAAAATTTTGGTTATCGTTTGTGATTGTTTCCTTAACAACCGGATTCCCTACAATACACCAGGAAGCTAGGGTAGTACAGGGAGCAACACCAGGGGCAAGTAACTTAACTTCGTCACCGTACGGGGCAGTGTCGGGTATATCAACCCCAGTTTCGTAAAGATCAGACCATTTGGTGCAGCTGCCAGCACAAGTACCAGGACTGTAATTAACGACTGAATTGGCCACGTTTACGTCACGAATATTTCGGATTATCTCAAAGCCTTCTTCGGCAAGTTTGCTGGCTTGCTCTTCGTTGCGCGCAAAATTCGCATTTCTTGAGCTTCTAGTTGCCAGCGCCAAAACCGCCGTAACTATTACAGTTCCAACCGCAATCGCAATTAAGATTTCTATTAAAGTTTGGCCCCGACTGCCTCTTGGTATTCTCATAATTTCTTTTCAACAATCTGCCCGGATGTGTCCACGTCAATCTCATAGCCGGTGGTTCCGTCGGAGACGGTGATTTTTGCTTTTGTACAGGTAGCGGCAAGTAAGTTTGTATCATCGGTGGGATCATCGGTACCAGTGTAAAAAGAAACTCCTTGTAAGGATTTAAAATTTATCACTAGTTTGCTGGGAGACAGGCTACAAAGTGCCCCTACTACTTGCAGGTTAGTTATAACCGCTGGCGTCGGAAGGCTGGTACTTTCCGGGGTCGAGGGCCTTATTAAATCTGGCGCGGGAGTAGCCTGCCCTGGGTTTGGCGTACAATCTTGGGCTCTTGTGTAAAGGTCGGGAGACGAAATGTCAAACGTTACAAAGTGCCCCTTTAAATTATAGTCATCAACATTATCCGGCAACGGAGACATCAGCCCGCCTCCTGTGCTATCGTATACATCAGCCTTACAATCAATATCTTTTAGACCGGAAAAGGCTCTATTTTCGGATTCACGTAGATCAGATTTTAGTTGCAAGGCCGCCCGCTGCACAATTTGAGAGCGGTTGAAGCTGTTGTAAGAAGCAATAGCCACACCAGTAAGAATACCAATGATGGCAACCACCACCAAAAGCTCAATTAAGGTAAAGCCTCTCTTATCATCAACTGTTCGTAACTGCATAGTTATAAATATTGTCTCCGGGCCAATCATGACAACCGGAAAAATTGTAGGCACGCGCGCCGGCCGGTGGGCTAGACAAAACAGCCATCAAAATATAAGTGTTTGTGTCTTCGTAACGATAAAAATAATCTTCGTGAGTCCCTTTTTGTCTAGGGTCTTGGGGGATTCCGCCCGGAAAATAGGGGGAGAGTGCATTCATAGCTTCTGGATTTAAAATTGAGACTATTCGGCCACAGTAACCCACACTTCCAGGTAGTTGTGAATTTTTATCATAGTAATTGTCTAATGCATTGGCAATTTTGACCAGATCGCTTTTTCTTCTTTCGTCATCTAAATTTCGAATAAGGACTGTAGGGGTGTAACGAGCGACGCTAAAATCTGGGTTGAAGTAAGAATAGACAGTTACAGCAGCATAAATTAAAGCAAGTAGAATAATTATCCCGATAATTCCAATCCCTTGCTGATTTTGAAAAGGTTTTTTCAACTGGGCAGCCAACATGTCTTTTTTAGAATAACATACAGGGAAGTAACACGCAAATTAGAGATCTGAAAGATTTTTTAATCGGGGCAGATAAAGTAATCCGCAGCACTCCAATCGTTTCCGCTTATAACCGCGCTTGGTATTGAAGTACAATTAGTGCGGGTGCTGCCGTCATTTCCAGGGGTGACATTGGGGTTTGGGTAATCTAGTATTACTCCAGCCCGATATTCAACAGCCGGCACACCGCTTTCTCCAGGACCTAAGTACATGTATGAGGTTGGTAGGGAACGAGTGTAGGTTGGTACCAAATCAGTCGAAAGACTACTGGCTAACGGATAAGTGTGATAATCGTTGTAATACAGTTGGAGGGAGTTTTTAAGCTGTTGGAGTTCTTGGCGTTTTTTGCTGTCTCTAGCCTCACCAATGAGTCTTACAGGATTAACCGCAATTATCACAATTGATACTAAAATACCAATAATGGCGATTACAATTAATAGTTCTATTAAAGTAAATCCTTTAATTTTTGTAAAAATTTTCATATTTAAATACTAAGGGCACGAACCTGAACTAGCGTCGTGAACAACCACTCCGTCATTTGTATTATACAGAAAGCGGTGTCCATTTCCCGGCGCCGAACAAATTTGGAGCATAGATTTCACTGGATCCGTACTTGGTGTTATGACAACATCGGAAGGTATTTCCTTGATCCACGGTCTGATTGTGTCGGATCCGGTTGCAGCGACTGGAGCCTCAAGATCTTCCTTGCTGTTGCAACTCGCCAGCGTATTCTGCTTGCCGTTTTCCGAATAAGCTAAGCAAGCCTCCATTGCGTTTGCAACCAAAGAAACATTCGATTTTGCCGCCTGGTCTAGAGCAGCGTGAATCTTTTTCTGCGGGCTCAAGATAGTAACTGCCACCAGGCTAACAACTGCAATAATCACAACTATCATTACAATTTCTACGGTCGTAAAACCCTTTTTTCCCAAATTTTCCAGCATTTAAAATCCTCAAGCTAAGGACAGGTAAGTGGGGGGTTTACTGTCGGACCCTCAATAGACCCACCTGAACTCTGCCAACGCACATTACCATGCCCACTCGGGTTATCGGCGAATGCACAAATCTGATTACCCGCGCTGTTTGATAATATAGTTACACCCCCCGGTCCTGAACTTGCGGGTATATTACCGTACGATGTTAAATCCGCTCCTGGACCACTAGTATCGGCACAATGCGCCGAATCGTAGGGATTAGCCCCAACTGTCAACTCATGAATAATACAAGTGCTTATCAACGTGCCAGCCGATCTTACGTTCGATACTACTGAACTGTCATAAGAATCCTTTATTCTTCCTACGGGCCCAATTGCTACAATAACAATTGTTGTCAGAATAGCAATAATTGCAATAACAACTAGCAGCTCAATCAAAGTAAAGCCTTTTTCTTCCATTAAAGCAGGTGTTACCCTTTAAATCATTAACCTATGGACAATTTGTAAGACTAGTAGCACCGCTATCTACTTCACCATTTACACTTTGATACCTCCAGAAAGTTCCTGATGAACCCTCTTCAATCGCACATATATTCGTTGGGTCTCCAGCCGCATTATTATCAGCGTAAGAAGCAGTAGCAGGCCAGTTACCTTGCCCTGTAGCGTTAACTTTAGCGATCGAGTCACAGTCCCCCAAAGTACCGGGGGGTGTCGTAGACAGTGCTGTTGTTATACAAGCACTAATTAACGTACCAGCTGCTCTGGTGTTTGCTGCGGCTCTTCTGTCTGCAGCATCTCTAAGCCTTTGCACTGGGTTAATAGCCACAACAACGATCACCACCAAGATAGCGATAATCGCGATAACAACCAAAAGCTCAATGAGGGTGAATCCCTTTTGGCTTTTTAGATAACCTCGTAGTTTATCTAGCAAAGATATTCACCCCCTTTCGAATGTCATTATTTTTCGAACGAATAGAAATTAATTTCTGCGAATGGAATGGGAGAATTTGAAGTAAAATTGATCTTTTTTTTTGGGCAAGATTCATCTATTTATTCTTAAATACCAATCTAAGATTTGCTGTCCCCAAATTAAAGCAAAATAAGCCCCGATAGACAAAAACGGTCCGAAGGGGACAGTCTGACCGAACCGTTTTTTACCTACTAATATAAGTATAGTGGCGAAAGCTGCGCCTGTCAAGAAGGCCAAAAACAAGGCGGTGATAACTTTTGCTGTTCCCAAAGCAAAACCTAAAAAGGCAGCGTATTTTACATCGCCTCCACCTATTCCTTTACCTTTAGAGATTACAATTAGAAGATAAAAGAAGGCTCCGGCCCCAAAGCCCGCTCCAATATCGTAGACAAGTTGGGGGATTGGATACGGGATATGGGAAATGGGAAATGAAAAAAAGACTAATTTCAAAGCCAGGGCGATAACCAAGGCAGGAAGGATAACTTTATCGGGAATTAGACCATCTCTAAAGTCCGTTATAAAGATTACGATTAACACCGATAGGACGAACAAGAAATACCAAAATTCGGGGCCGAAGGTTGGGCCATGGAACGCAAAAAAAGTTATTACAAAGAGGGCACCAGTGGAAAATTCGACGGCCGGATATTGCCAGGAAATTTTCTTTCCACAATAACGGCATTTTCCGGCGAGTGCCAAGTAGCTGACAATCGGTACCAAATCTAGAGTAGTTAGTTCGTGTTTACAGTGGGGGCACCGCGAACGATCAAACAGGATTTTCCCACCATGAATAGACCGATATGAGACTACATTGAGGAAGGACCCTACAGAAGCGCCGAAAATAAAAATAACGATTAGAATAAAAGTATCTGGTATCATGATGCTAAATACATACTACAAGATCCAATCATGGTAGCAGTGTCAAATCAGTTCCTAGTTCATAACGGGCTGAATCCGTACCGCCATCGCCTTGCTCTATAGAGCTGTTTTTAGAACTCTCTAAGGAAGCAGTGAGTTTAAAAGTGCCGTTTTTCCCCGGAGTAAAAGTGTAAACATAGGGGTCTTTATTGATGGGGTCCAGAGGTAATATCTTAATGGGGGTTTGGCCGATCTTAGCGTTTAGGGAAAAATCTACCGTCACCCAACCGGTTATGTTAACTGCGGTAGAGTCAGAAACTTTTTCCTGAAAAGCGCTTTTGATATTTAGTGCTCCTGTCGTAAAAATGGTTTCGCCAACCTGGCAGTTGTCACACAAGGGAGCAGGATGATTCTTATTATTTTGAAGATAGTCTCGTATTGCCTGAGAGAGTTTTTTTAGATTTTCGATTCTCTTTTTATCTCGCTCTTGTCTCCCTTTTTCGTAAGGATTATATCTGTAAAGGAAAAATCCGACTAGTGCAACACCGACAAAAAGGGCAATTGCCGCAGTCTTTAAAGAAATACTTCGAGTTAGTAGATTCATATCTCATAACTGATTCGTTAAAACGCGCTGGTTATATTGTATATCGGCAAGATGATTGAAATAACAAGTGCGGCAACCATAATCCCCAAAACTATCATTATCATTGGCTCAAGGGCGGTAGTGAGGTTTTTAACTTGGTTTTCCACCTCAAGTTCGTAATAATGGGAAACTTTATTCAAAACATCATCCATTTTTCCGGTTTCCTCACCTACAGAGACCATCTGCGGAATAATTGGGGGGAAAGTATCATCAACAGAAAGAGCCTTCGACAGCGTCGTGCCTTTCTCCACTAACGTGGACGCTCTACTCACCGCTTGACGATGAAGGGCGTTGCTGGCGACATTTGCAGAAATCTTCAGGGCTTCTAATATTGGCACACCGGCACCAACCAACGCACCTAAAGTGCGGGTAAGCTCTGTTAAAGAGGTGTCGCGATTTAGTTTACCCATTATTGGGATTTTTAGACTGATACGATCAATGAAAAGAGCTCCTTGCGGAGTTTTGCGATATCGGCGTAAAAGCCAAAAAGCAGCCACCATAATTAGAATCACCAACCACCAAAAATGGGTTGCGAAATCGCTTACACCTATTAAGATTCGAGTTGGAAGCGGCAGAGTAATTTTTAAATCAGTATAAAGTTGAGTAAGTTTCGGAACTACAAATATTAAAATTATTGAAGAGACAAGAAGCATTGCAAAAAGGATAATCACCGGGTATATAAACGCACCTTTAACTTTACCTTGAAAGTCGCGATCTTTTTCCAAAGTGTTCGCAAGATTAGTCAACACTTGATCAAGTGTACCGGAACTTTCACCGGCTCTAACAACATTTATGTACGCTTGCGAAAACAAATCATCGTGTTTACTCAGCGACTCCGCAAAAGTACTTCCGCCTTGAATATCTTCGGCAATGCTCCTAATAACTTCACCTAACTTTGGCTTTTCGGTTTGTTTTTGAAGAATTTGCAGAGAATCCGTAAGAGGAAGCCCAGAGTTAATCATCGTGGCCAGTTGCCTAGTGAAATTAGTAAGATCCCCTAAATTGACCCCACCAAAAAAAGTGGGCAAGCCGCCACCTTGTTTATGGGCGGTAAGAGTTACTACTACAAAACCGCGCTCATGCAGAATCGAGGCAGCCGCTTTTGCGGTTCCCGCTTCAATCAAACCCTCTTTATTTACCCCCTTTTGGTCTCTAACAACATATTTAAATTGCAGCATAGGTTTTATCTATATTCGAACCTTTACTTAACTGTCTTTTTTACTTCCCTCATCAGTTCTTCAGACTTAAGGCTGTAGGACAAAGCAGTTTCAAGAGAAATTTTTCCTGAGCGTACTAAATCTGCCAGCGAAGTTTCTAAAGTGATCATTCCTAATTGAGTAGAGGTTTGAATGATATTATCAATGAGGTGGGTTTTGCCTTCCCGAATCACGTTTCGGACGGCGGAAGAGGCTAAAAGAATCTCTAGAGAAGGGTAGCGACCACCACCAATCGCCGGAATCAATCTTTCTGAAACCACCGCCTCGAGAACGTTTGAAAGTTGGAGCCTAATCTGGTCTTGCTGGTTTTCCGGAAAAACGCCAACAATACGATCAATCGTTTGCGCTGCTGAATTCGTGTGTAACGTTGCAAAAACTAAGTGTCCAGTTTCCGCAATTGTCAAAGCTGCCTCAATGGTTTCGTAATCTCGCATTTCCCCAATCAAAACTACATCTGGGTCCTCTCTTAACACACTACGCAAAGCTATTTCCCACGAATGCGTATCCAAATGCATTTCGCGCTGGGCAATTAAAGCCTTTTTGGACGGATAGACATACTCGATCGGATCTTCCACCGTGACGATATGAACGGAACGGTTTTCATTTACTTCATTTAATATCGAAGATATAGTTGTTGATTTACCGTGACCGGTTGGACCGGTTATCAATATAAATCCTTGACGAAGTTCCGCAAACCGTCTCATAACTTTAGGTAAGTGCAGTTCTTCAAATGTGGGTATTCGGTTTGGAATGAGTCGGAGAGCGGCCGACAGATATCCTTTTTGATAAAAAGCATTCACCCGGAAGCGGGCGACTTGTCCAAGAGCGAAGGAAAAATCAATCTCTTTATTAGTAGTTAAAAGTTCTTTTTGCTCTGGCGTACAAAGCGACAGAACCAACCGCTCTATATTTTCCGGGGTAGGGGATTCAAATTTTGTTATCGGCACTAGCTTTCCATCGATACGAAGGGTTGGGTAAACACCCACCATCAAATGGACATCAGATGCTCCTCGACGGAGTGCATCTTCTAAAATTTCCTGGATTCCCATTAAACCTCCTTTGGTCTGTAAAGTTCAAAGCTCAAATATCAAATTAATTTTTGACATTTGTCAATTATTCTATCGCCACTCTCATTACTTCTTCCACAGTAGTTATTCCTTCCAAAACTTTCATATAACCATCCTGGATAATCGTAACCATTCCCTCTTCAATTGCGACCTTTTCAATATTGTTTGAAGGAGACCTTTCTAAAATAAGTTTGCCAATCTTATCAGTCACCGACAAAACTTCAAAAATACCAATTCTTCCGCGGTAACCTGAACCTCCACATTTATCGCAACCGGCCCCTTTAAAAACTTTAAATTTTTTATCTATCTCCACCTCATGAACGTCTTTTTGCTCCTCTTGAGAGAGTTTTTTTACAAAATCTTTATGGCCAATTAAATTTCCGAGCACCTGCTTAAAATCAGCGATCACCTGATCAGCTGGTACGTATTCTTTTTTGCAATTATCGCAAATGCGACGAACGACCCGCTGGGCGATAACAGCTGTTATTGAAGATGCAAGCAAAAAAGTCTCCATACCCATATCCAAAAGCCGAGGCAAAGCTCCGGCAGCGCTGCTGGTGTGAAGTGTTGAAAACACCAAATGGCCAGTAAGGGAAGCTTGAATAGCCAAGGCAGCTGTTTCTGAATCCCGAACCTCACCTACCATTACAATATTAGGGTCTTGACGTAAAAAACTGCGTAGCCCAGATGCAAAGGTAAGACCAGCGGTTGGATTGATTTGAACTTGGTTTACACCCGGAATTTGGTATTCTACCGGGTCCTCCAACGTAACAATATTTACCCTGGGCGAGTTTATTTTAGAAAGAGCTGCAAAAAGGGTAGTTGTTTTTCCGGAGCCCGTGGGCCCAGTTATTAAAATAATACCGTTTGGTCTAGTTATAGCCTGTTCAAAAATGCGTAGCCCCGTTCCGCGTAAACCTAGCTCTTGCAAAGTCGGGGCAGAACCGGCTTTGGGCAGAAGCCGCATTACTATCTTTTCACCGTGAACCGTTGGTAGCGTAGAAATACGGAGATCTACTATTTTATCACCAAGTTTAAAGGTAAACCTCCCATCTTGGGGGATTCTTTTTTCATCAATCTTCAAATTAGAAAGAATTTTAATTCTAGACACCAGTGCCTCATGAACCTTTTTTGGCAGGAAAAGCCTCTCTTGTAAGATTCCATCTATCCGATAACGGACCCGAGTTTTTTCTTCCAAAGGCTCGACATGAATATCACTGGCCCCACCTTTCATGGCGTATTCCACTAAAGTCGAGGCAATTTTTGCGACTGGCGCCTCTTTAATTATCTCTTCAACTTTTCCCAAATCCTTAATTTCTTCTTTGGCCTCAACCGTACCTTCTTCCTCTTGTAAAGCAGCTGTAACTTCGGTGGTAAGACTCTGACCGTATTTATCCTGGATGGCTTGGATAATTAAAGAAGGGGTAGAAATAAAAGGTTTTATTCTCTTAACAGATTTTCTTTCAATAAACTCAACAACTTGTAAATCCAACGGATCCGACATTGCCACCGATAAAGTTCCGCTCTCCTTATCAAGCTCAAATGGGATTAGGGTGTAACGTCTCGCCACTGGCTCGGGAATAAGCTGCAACACATCAGCAGCAATAGGTTTGGTTGTAGGATTAATAAAAGAAATTCCAAGAAGCTCTCCTCTTGCAGCCGTAAGATCTTCAAGAGAGGCAAAGTTGTGCTCCATTAGAAGCTCTTCGACGGTCTTACCCGTATTTATGGATTCAAGTTTAACTAATGAAACTTTATCTTCGGTAAGCTTACCTTGTTCAAAAAGAATGTCGGCGACGCCTTTATCTGTTGTAGTTGCCATCTGAGCAGGTCCGCCTACTGGCGGTGGAACTTGCTAATAGTTCTATTTTAAGGGGAAATCTGCAATAATGTCAATGACAATGAACACAAGCATTTTGATCGTGGGGGCACATGCAGAAGATAGAACAAAAAAGGCGTACGACATAGCTTCGGAAGGTTCAAGCCGGGAGGATATTCTTTTTTTTGATGCCACCAAAAATAGGGGAATTGCGCCCACCAAAGAATTTCTTTCCAAACTAGCCAAAAAGCCGTATACAAGCCCAATCCTTACTGCTATTTTGTCTGAGGCCCAGAACTTAACCACCGAAGCCCAAAACAGCCTTCTGAAAATTTTGGAGGAGCCAGGCAAGCAGACTCAAATAATTTTGACGGCGAGTTCCGCTTTTGCGCTGCTCTCAACAATTTCATCCCGCTGCCAAAAAATCTATCTCACATCTTCTAAAGAAATTAAGAAGGGTCTTCCCTTAAGTATTGTCGAAGCAGAACTTTCTCAACGGCTTGACTTGGCAGAGAAGCTAGATCTGGCTGAGTGGGTCCAGTTTCTTCATGAAAAATTTAAATTAAACTTGCGGGAGAACAAAATCTCCTCGCATAACTTAGTTAAATTGGTAAAATATCTAAAATTTGTCGAGAAGATAAACTCTCAAAAAGCCCAAGTCAACCCAAAACTAGTTCGGTACCTAACTGTCCTTGGCTTACCCAAAGAACTCTCCGATACTCTTGCTTAAAAGCCGTCTTACTGTTAAAATCTTCTCTGATGTCAAAGTACGAAGCAGGCGATATTCAAGTCTTGGAAGGGTTAGAACCAGTCCGCCGCCGACCGGGAATGTATATCGGCTCCACAGACCAGAAAGGTCTTCACCATCTTGTCACGGAACTTATTGATAACTCTGTTGACGAAGCTTTAGCCGGCTTTTCCAAAAATGTTTGGGTAGTTCTTCACAAAGACGAAAGTATTTCTGTGTTGGACGATGGTCGGGGAATTCCCGTGGAGCAGCATCCAAAAGTTAAAAAATCCGCCCTTGAAGTGGCGATGACTTATCTTCACGCGGGTGGGAAATTCGGTGGTGGAGAAGGCTACAAGGTTTCCGGAGGTTTACATGGAGTTGGTGCTTCGGCCGTCAACGCTCTTTCGGAAAAACTGGCCGTCGAAGTAAAAAGAGGTGGGAAAATTTATTTTCAAGAGTACTCCCGCGGAAAACCAAAGGGAGCTGTCGCCGAAATCAAAGAATCAAAGGCCTTCGACCGTACCGCTATCATATGGTCCAAAGTTGCAACGGGAACTTTTACCAGATTTTTAGCCGACAAAGCAATCTTTTCTACTATTTCAACCGACACCAAAACCTTAGAGAAACAAGTTCGGGAACGCGCTTATTTAGTAGCCAGCCTTTTCTTTCATATTTATGACGAAAGAACTGATGCCGAAAAACAGTTTTCAGCGCAGGATGCGGGCAGTAATGTTTCGGAGAAACAGTTCTTAGCGCAAGACGCGCACAGAAATGTTTGGGAGAAACATTTCTACTTCGATGGCGGAATTGTTTCGCTAGTTGAGCACATAAATAGAAATAAAACTCCTCTGCATAAAGCAATTTATATCAAAAAAGATTCGGGAGGGGTTGGAGTCGAGGTGGCAATTCAATACAATGATTCTTTCTCGGAAACAGTGGAGAGTTTTGCCAACGTTATCAACACTCCTGAGGGAGGCACGCACTTAACTGGTTTTAGAATCGCTTTGACGCGGGCCATAAACGACTACTCGCGCAAAGTCGGCGCTATCAAAGAATCCGAAGAAAACTTAATCGGGGATGATATGCGCGAAGGGCTCACGGCCGTCGTGGCCATAAAAATGAACTCGGAAAAACTCGAATTTGAAGGCCAAACCAAAGGGAAGCTGGGAAATGCCGAGATTCAACCGTTAGTTAATTCCGTAGTAAAAGAGGGTTTGGATACTTTTTTTGAGGAAAATCCCACCGACGGCCGGCGTATAATTGAAAAGGTTGTTCTCTCCGCCCGCGCGCGGATGGCCGCCAAAGCGGCCAAAGATGCAGTTATCCGCAAGGGTGCCTTGGAAGGAATGACTTTGCCAGGAAAACTAGCCGATTGCCAAGAAAGGGATCCAGCCGCCTCCGAACTATATATTGTGGAGGGAGACTCCGCCGGCGGATCCGCCAAACAAGGCCGAGACCGCAAGTTTCAAGCAATCTTGCCTTTGGGCGGGAAGATTCTAAATACCGAAAGGGCAAGACTGGACAGAATAATTCAATTTGAAGAAATTAAAGACCTGATCATTGCTCTTGGAGCTGGCATTGGAGATACCTATAATATAGATAAAGTCCGCTACCACCGCATAATAATCATGACAGATGCCGATGTCGATGGAGAACACATCCGCACCCTGCTTCTCACCTTTTTCTTTCGCTACATGGGCCAAATTATCGAAAAAGGTTATCTCTATGTTGCCCAACCCCCTCTGTATAAAATAACTTTTGGTAAGGAAGAATTCTACGCTTATTCCGATGAAGAAAAAGACGCGACCCTCGCCAAAAACAAAGGCGTAAGTAAAAGCTTAAACATTCAGCGCTATAAGGGTCTTGGGGAAATGAACCCGGAACAACTTTGGAACACCACCATGAACCCGGAACACCGAATTCTTAAAAAAGTAAATGTAGAAGATGCTTCCGCGGCAGATGAGACTTTCAACATGTTAATGGGCGACGAAGTACCACCCCGCAAAAAATTCATCCAAACGCACGCCAAATACGCGACCCTAGACGTATAAGCATGTTTTACTATCCCGCAAAGACAGCAATTTGGATTTTTGATCATATCACCCTCGACATATAACCCATAGCCTTGACATACAACACAAAGTAATGTATAATGTTTAAAGCAATTTTTACCTAGAGGAGGTCGAGAAGAGATGGTACAAAACACACCTGATCGTAGTCGCGATGCTGATCGGGAAATGGCGGTTGACATACTTAAGGCACTCGAAAAGCGTATCGGTCGTAAAGGAGTACTTCAAGCAATCAATGATGCTATCGAAATTCAAGAGCTTATGGAAATAGCCGAAGAAGTTAATCGCGAGCTTGATGCGGAGAAGAAGAACTCATCTTAATAGACCACGTGCAGCGACAGGGAATCCGCAAGGATTTGGTTTGCGCAAGCAACACCTGTCGCTTCTCTTTCAAATAATTCAGCAAAAGGTTTGACAAAGACCCATAATTGTGTTACCCTACAAAACTGTCTTGACAATATTTTTATATTGCCATAGATTATTTTTGAACATCGGAAGTTGAAAGAAGTTCCCTGGGAGCAGATTGGTAGCAAAACCTTTGTTATCAGCCTGCTCCCGCGGAGCGCCAGTGGTGACGAGCGAATGGACCGGTAGGGAAGTTGGCAACCGAAGTACCTACCATTGCTCTGAGGTCCGCCAGACTAAAGGTGAGAAGGGCTTCAAGCCAACTTGCCAGCTCACCACCCTGTGATCAACTGCCTAATTTGAAGCCCAGTGGTTTCGGGTTAGGGTGCCAACAGTTACAACGGGGTCCATGTGGTAAACAGCGAGCGGTCACTGGTATTTTGCTGCCGAGAAGACACGATCGAGGGCCGGTTGGATTTTCCACCCCGTCATCCGTCGCACCTCTCGGCAGCCAGAATTCCCCCGGCAGGTTTAGCTTGAACAAAGCACTGCCGGTTTCTTTTTTCCTTGTTAATCACCCCAAAAATTGTTAACCTATCGTCTATGGCAAGAAACGGATTGAAAGCCGTCCTTTTTGATATCTCCGGCACTCTTATTGATGATTTTGATTTAGTCGTGCAAACCGACGACATTTTTCTTCGCCGAAGAGGCAAAAGCATGAGTCGGCAGTTTTACATCGACAATTACACTCTAGACTGGAAAAAGTTTTGGGAGGACCTGGGGTTTCCACCAAGCAAAGAGCTTGTCGATGAATGGGTTGAAATTAACAAATCTCTTATAAGCGAAGGGAAATACGATCTTCACCCGGCAGTTATTAAACTTTTGGCAAAAGCCAAGAAAAGTTATAAAACGGCGGCCGTTACATCGATGTCGCGGGCAACTCTACTTGCTCATCTGAAAAGAGGGGACATACCACCTCATTTCTTCGATTTTTTATCGACTGGGGAATTAGATGTACCTCTTAAACCAGCACCAGACCAAATTCTGCTTACACTTGAAAATTTGAAAGTCCGCCCGCAAGAAGCAGTGATGATCGGCGATACTGATGAAGATGTCGTGGCCGGTAAGAGAGCCGGAACCAAAACAATCAAAGTATCTTGGGGTTACCCGGTGACGTCCTACGGACGACGTTTTCTCGCCTCGAAGGTCCGAGGCTCGAAAATAAAACAAGAAGTCTTTGCCGAACCCGACCATGTTGTTTCCAGTTTCGAGGAGTTAAAAAACTGGCTCCAAATATAGTTTCTGTAAAACAACCGCTAAAGCTTGCCTGCAAGTCTAAATTCAATTATAATAACAAAGTTCTATGGCAAATTCTGAAGACGAATCTCCAAAAGCACCTGCCGGGGATAGCAATTTAGGCAAAATCACTCCAGTTGAAATAGTGGACGAAATGCAGCGCTCGTATTTGGATTACGCGATGAGCGTTATTGTCTCGCGCGCGTTGCCAGATGTCCGCGATGGACTCAAACCAGTCCACCGCCGTATCCTTTTCGCCATGCATGAGCTTGGATTAACACACAGCGCTAAATACCGCAAAAGTGCCACTGTTGTCGGGGAAGTTTTAGGAAAATACCACCCGCACGGAGACGCCCCAGTCTACGACGCTTTAGTGCGTCTAGCTCAAGATTTCGCCATGCGCTACCCCTTGGTAGACGGTCAGGGAAACTTTGGTTCCGTGGACGGCGATCCACCCGCCGCCATGCGTTATACCGAGGCTAGAATGGCAGAAATCGCCAACGAGCTTTTGGACGACATTGAAAAAGATACCGTCAATTTTGCCGACAATTTTGACGCGACGAGGAAAGAACCAAACCCGCTTCCCGGAAAACTTCCAAACCTTTTGTTGAACGGCTCCGCCGGAATCGCTGTCGGTATGGCCACAAACATTCCACCGCACAACCTGCGTGAAGTTGTCGACGCCACCACCCATTTGATTGAAAACCCAGAAGCCGATGTCGAGCAATTAATGAAGTTTATTAAAGGACCAGATTTCCCGACGGGTGGGGCAATTTTTGATGCTACCGAAATCACTTCCGCCTACGCAACCGGAAAGGGGAGAGTAGTGATGCGTGCAAAAGCGGAAATTGAGGAGGATAGAGCTGGTAAGTTTAAAATAATTGTTTCCGAACTTCCTTACCAAGTTAATAAAGCGCTTCTCATTGCGAGAGTCGCCGAACTTGTAAAAGACAAAAAACTCGAAGGAATCTCGGACTTGCGCGATGAATCAGACAGGCGCGGGATGAGAATTGTTTTTGAGCTAAAACGGGAGGCCAAACCAAAAAACCTCCTCAACCAGCTTTACAAACACACTTCTATGCAACTTGCCTTCAACGTTAACATGGTGGCTTTGGTAAACGGTACACCGCAAACTCTCACTTTAAAAAAAGTTCTAACTGAATACATTCGCCACCGCCAAGAAGTTGTTACTCGTCGCAGTAAATTTGAACTAGAAGCTGCAAAAAGAAGAGCCCATATTTTGGAAGGGTTGAAAATCGCTCTCGATCATCTGGATGCCGTGATTAAAACCATCCGCGAATCCGCCAATGCGGATGTCGCCAGAGCCAACCTGATGAAGCGCTTTAAGCTAACGGAGGTTCAAGCAACGGCTATTCTGGACATGCAGCTTCGCCGTCTCGCCGCCCTGGAAAGAAAACAAATTGAAGATGAATACAAGGCGGTTTTAAAAACAATTGCTTATTTGGAAAGCCTTTTGGCTTCACCAAAAAAGATCTTGGCAGTCATTAGTAAGGAACTAACCGAAATAAAAGAAAAATATGGGGACGATCGCCGCACGCGAGTCTACCAACAAGGAGTAGGTGATTTTTCCGAAGAAGATCTTATCCCTTCCGAACAAGCGATTGTCACCGTAACCCGCGAAGGTTACATAAAGAGAAGCCCGGTCTCCACTTTCCGCACCCAAGCCCGCGGGGGCAGGGGAGTCTCCGGCCTAACTATGAAGGATGAAGATATTGTGGCAAATTTTTTCTCGGCTAACACCCACGACTCAATAATGTTTTTTTCCAATAAAGGTAAAGTCTACCAACTAAAAATTTACGACCTACCAGAAGGCTCGCGAGCCTCCAAAGGACAAGCAGTGGTAAACTTGATTGAAATCGAACAAGGCGAAAAAATAACCTCCATTGTTAACATTTCCAAAAACATTAAATCGGGTTTCTTATTCATGGCCACAAAAAAGGGAATTGTGAAAAAAACGGCCCTGGCCGAATTTGCCAATATTCGCCGCAGCGGAATCATTGCCATAAACCTGCAGGGCGGGGATGAGCTTTCGTGGGTTACGTTAACCGGGGGTAGTAACAATATAATAATGGTAACCAAAAATGGAATGTCAATTTACTTTGTGGAAAGCCAAGTGCGCAATATGGGCCGCCCAACTGCTGGTGTCGTCGGAATAAAACTTAAGAGGGAGGATGAACTGGTTTGTATGGATAAAGCCGCAAAGGAAGATATGCTTTTGGTAGTGACTGAAAAAGGTTTTGGTAAAAGAAGTAAAATAGCCGATTGGCCAACTCAAAAAAGAGCCGGCTCCGGAGTAAAGGCCGCCGAAATAACCTCTCGAAACGGAAAAATAATGGCGGCGATTGTGCTTTCAAAAGAGGATAATGATTTTGTAATTACTTCCGAAATGGGACAAGTAATTAAATCTCCAATCAAAGATGTGTCCCTCTTAACTCGTCAGACCCAAGGCGTGATTTTAATTCGCCTGGCTAATAAAGACGACAAAGTTGCGGCCGTTACTTCTATACTTAAAGAACCAAAGTTAGGAAAGGATAAAGAAATTAAAGTTTTGGGCGAAGCCTAAAAAAATGTCTCCATTCTCGTGAAAACGAGAATCTATGGTAGAGGGAATTTTTTGGTCAGTGTACGAGCCTCTTTAAGAGCTTTTTTATAAACTTTTTCATCTCCCAAACCCTTTACAACTTCCAGAATAAATCTACCAATCTCCTTCATTTCCTTTTCCTTCATACCTCGGGTTGTAACCGCCGGCGTCCCCAAACGGATTCCACTAGTCACAAAAGGTTTCCGGGTCTCGCGGGGAACCGTGTTCTTGTTAACGATGATACCAGATTTTTCTAGGGCGATTTGAACATCTTTACCAGTTGGTCCGTCCGCACCAAAATCCACAAGCATCAGGTGATTATCTGTCCCACCGCTCACCAAGCGCAGTCCACCGGCGGACAAAGTTTCGGCTAAGGCGGCCGCGTTTTTTACAATTTGGCCGGCATATTTCTTGAATGAAGAAGTTGAAGCTTCTTTCAAAGCCACGGCAATTGCCGCCGTCGTGTTGTCGTGAGGCCCTCCCTGAAAACCGGGGAAAACAGCCTTATCAATCCTGGTTGCGATTTCCGGGTCATTTGTCATTAACATTGCCCCTCTTGGACCACGTAGAGTTTTGTGAGTCGTTGTCATAATTACGTCAGCGTAGCCGACCGGTGTCGGGTGCACACCGGCAATAATTAATCCGGAGATATGGGAAATATCGGCTAAAACTTTGGCGCCAACACTGTCCGCCACTTCTCTAAACTTTTTCCATTCGACGACCCTCGAGTAGGCGGTGAAACCACAAACGATAACTTTTGGTTTGTGCTCTTTTGCAAGTTTCAATAGATCGTCAAATTTTATTCTTTCCGTTTCCGGATCCACAATATAAGGGACTGCGTTGAATATTTTCCCTGAGAAATTAACACTTGCACCATGAGTCAGATGCCCTCCACTGGTAAGAGCAAGACCCATAATCGTGTCACCAGGATCAGCCAGGGCAAAATAGGCGGCTTGGTTTGCGGGGGATCCAGAGTAGGGCTGGACATTAGCAAAATTCACATTGAAGACCTTTTTCGCCCGTTCAATAGCCTCTGTTTCTAGCTCATCAACCCAGTGGTTACCAGCGTAGTAGCGTTTGTACGGGTAACCCTCAGAATACTTGTTGGTAAAGATAGATCCAGTTGCTTCCAAAACCCCCTTAGAAACATAATTTTCTGAAGGGATTAAATTTATATCCTGCTGCTGCCGTCTTTTTTCGTTCTTGATTAAATCGTAAATCTTTTTATCCTGGTTTTTTAAACTTGACATTTTTTCTAGGCTATCATAAGAAAATCCAAAAAGCAATTTACCGCGTAACTTTAGCGGGGTGGGATTGCTATTTCCTATCCTGTAGTGTATAATCCGGCGAACTAAAAGGAATTTTTAGTAGGAGGGATCCGAATGTCGTCAATCAAGGAGGAGATCGAAGCGCACGTCCGAGAGGCAGTGGAAAAACTTTCTCTCATTGACCCTCATGTTCTAGGAATTTCGCTGCTCCAAGCAAGAGGGTTGGGCCAGATAAACGAAATGGGAGCGGCCCTGGTTCGTCAAACCGCGGATGGGTTGAGCGATGACATCCGCACCGTCGTTGCCCACCAAAGGAAAATGGAGACAAACGGATCTCCAATGACGGGCGCAGAGTGTCAAGAACTCCTAACAGCACCGCTAGAAGGTTTTTTGGCTGGTGTGAAAAATGTATTTGGTGAGCGCGGGGCAGTACCAAAAACGCACACCGGCACTCTTGCAGCCAAGTCTGCGTAACGAGGAGGTGAGATTTGTGTCCTTCGAAAGAAGGAAACTATACAACAACTTGACGGCGGCGATGGAGTTGGTTGCCGAGACAGGCGAGTGGAGCGATACAACTGTCTTGGTAGGGGTCACAAACGCACTGGCGAGGAGGGAGATTTCGCTAGACCAAAAAACCGATATCCTTTCTCTCTGGGACACCCTTAAGGAAGAAGATGATGAAGGTAGAACTCTCAGAAGGTTAAGAGAGAGGTGGTACAGAGATCTCGGTAAGATCCTTGATCTTACAGGAATAGCCGCTGCCTAACCCAAGGCGCACGTAGAACTTTTTACGTGCGCTTTTCTTTTTCATTTAACCTTTTAGCTAGGCAGAAGTTGCCTAGCGCAAGATGCGAGAATACCTGTGAAGCCAAGAAGCTCGAAGGCTTCGAAGTTATAGAGCATCCTTATTCCCGGAATGAAACGCGCGGTGGACGTCTTTCAGTTGACGATTAGTAATATGAGTGTAAATTTGCGTTGTCGAAATATTGGCATGACCAAGCATTTCTTGGACGCTGCGAATATCCGCACCATTAATTAAAAGGTCAGTGGCAAAAGAATGGCGGAGTGTATGAGGAGTCGCTTTAATTGGAATGTGCGCCTGTTTCACATATTTTTCCAAAATGCGTTCTATACTTCGCGGGGTCAATCTCATTTTCTCACCACCACGAGTGGGGTCCTCTTTCCCAGAGTAACGAATAAAAATTGGTTTGAAAACATCTTTTCTTTGAGCGAGATACTGACCAAGCCAATCCTTGGCGATGTCGGAAAGAAAAACGATTCTTTCCTTACGGCCTTTACCAATAACGCCAAATTCACCTTTATCGATATTGACATGCTCTCGGTCAAGCCCGGCTAATTCACTAACACGCAATCCTGTTGAAAACAAAACTTCCAGAATTGCTTTGTCTCGCAAACCGTCAATCTTGGAAATATCCGGTGCGGAAAGTAGCCTGTCTAAATGTTCATCATCAAGCACTTTGATTGGTCGTGGCTCGGCATCACCAAGTTCTACTTTTTCCGCTGCCAAAGTCTCAATATCATGTTTAGCTAGGTAACGAAGAAAAGCTCGAAGAGCAATAACAAAATAATTTTGGGTAACTTTTTTTAAGGGTAAACCCGTCTTTTCATCGGCCCAGCGCGCGAGGAAAACCCGGTATTTCCGAACCGATTCATAGGTAATTTCGCCTGGGTCAACGTCGCCGGCAAACGCAAGAAATCGTTGTAGATAGTGGTCATAGTTACGAATAGTCAGCTGTGAAGCATTGCGTTCTACTTCCAGATATTCCAAAAAGTCGGTGATAAGTTTGGAAAGTTTCATTTGAGGCGGCTTTTAGTATCAAGAAAACTGCCAACGAGAAGACTAGTAGTGGACCAAGCAATTAGTCCAACAAAACTTGCAAAGTATCCCCGGACTATTGTGTAAGGACCACCAAGAAAATTACTGGCAATAGAGTAGACGAGAAAAGCGACTAGTAAACCACAGTAGACGGCAGTTGCAATAATTAAAACGAGCCGGATAGTTTTAACAGCGGACATTAACTTAATTAAAGCACAAAAAGAGCGAAAAGTCTACATTTTGCGACGCGGTAAGTTCAAAAAGAAAAGCCCGGAATTGTCGGAAACAATTCCGGGCGAACACTTAGGCTGATATTACGTATCTCACTTCCTCCTGTGTCAAAGAAGCTGTCCAACCTTTGAGATTTTCGATTGCCAGGACCAAACGGTTGATAGCGTTTTGGATGTGGTACCGACAACGTTCTTGTTGTCCTTCTCTCACCATCTCGGCTGCCCTGCGAAGATGATACTGACACCAAAAACGGTGGTGCCTCACTTCCAAGCTGACTAAAGCACCAAGCTCCTGCACTACTTTTTCCAAGTAGTTATCAAAGCCCGGAGCAAAAGCCTGAATCAAAGGTTGATTCACAGCTTCTCGGAGACTCCTAAGGTACCGGTCCAAGGTGTTAATCTCGACTAGACCTCCAGCGTAGGCAAAAGTTTCCCGAGGAGAAAGTTGGCTACTAACAGAGTCGATTTCTTGAAGTCTCGACTCAATCTGCCTATTCAGATCCTCAAGAGATTTTCGCTCCGTTGGGCTCAGTTTTATGGTTCCCATCGCATCCCGAGCAATGTCTCTCTCTACTGCCGCCATTAGACTACTGCGCCAGCGCTTTTCCAGCGCATAGTTGTGACGAATTTTCACCCGCTGCCGGCGAAGTTTATTCAATCCGGAAACAACTTCGTAGATCTGCAAGTACCAGCTGTCGCCAACACGAATAATGGATCGCTCCCGCAATTTTTCGATGTCTGCAAGTGTTGTACTCGACAGGATATCTGGCCAAACATCCCAGGTACTGTTTATCTTTATCCAACGGCTGTTGAGAAACGAGCCGGCTGAAATAGTCATCCGCCGGTTTTTCTTCGCTCGGTTCCTGGATTTTACGGGTGGGAAGGTAGCCCGAAAAGCCTGTAGAACTCGAAGCACCCGGTTAGTCCCATTAGGGACTGCTTTCAAACGTCTGTCACGGATCCAAGCGCGAACATCTTCCCCTCGTACCTGTAGGTCTTCTCTCCGCTTCATCTCCTTCTCCTTCAAATACCCACCGCAACTACTCTTAGCAGGCGTATTTTATATCTAAAAAGCCATTTTTGCAAATAAGGTAGGTGCAATGTATACTCGTTGGGCTATGGCGAAGATTTTTGAACACATTTTAAATAGAAGCTTAGCCCACGTAACCCGCTTCAACAACCGGCCGCAACATTTTCCGGAAACTGTCGCGGAGCACTCCTTTTACGTCGCTTATATTGCTCAGATTCTTTGTTGGTTACTTGAGGAGGCGAAAATAAAAGTTGATGCCGGAAAAGCCCTGCAGATGGCCTTAATCCACGACCAAGAAGAAGGTTTCAGTGGGGATATTTTAAACCCTTTTAAACACTTCAACCAAAAAGTTTACAATGCAATAAAAGAAGTTAATAAGGAAACAATAACGATGATGTTTGAGAGCTTGCCCGAAAAAATGGCTCGCGATTTTGTAAGTCTTTGGTATGCCGAGACGGAAAGAGATTCGATCGAATCCCAAGTGGTAAAAGTGGCGGATTATTTATCTTTGATAGCAAAGTGTTACGAAGAAATGGAGACAGGCAACAGTTACTTTACGGGTATTTATAAAAAAGAATTGAAAAATTTAAAGACTTTGGATTACTCCTGGTGGAAAAAAATCCGTGACCAAGTTCTTTCTGGAGCGGAGAAGCAAGTCTGAAAATGAAACTCGTACCCTATAACGCTTAGGACTGTCCTTGGTGTTATAGGATATTTAACTTCAAATATCATTTGGTCTCTCACGTCCTCCGTACCACCTCATGCTGCTTTTCTTTTTCCGATTTCTAGTAGCACTGCCGGCATTACAGAATCTTTTCCAAATTTTTCCTTAAGGCGATCAACGCTTTTTTCCAAACCAAACCTTTTTTCCCGAACACTGTCAAACAAGGATTCTTGAACCCATCTGCCAGACGGTTGGCTAAACTGGGAAATCCCAATCCCGACCAGTCGCAATGGGGTTTTTCCGTCCCAAAGCTCTCTTAACAAAGTTTCACCAATCTCGTAAATTTCTTTCGTGATGTCTGTAGGGTAGGGAAGCACTCGTTGACGGGAGATGGTGCGAAAATCTCGGTAGCGAATGGCGACGTAAACGCAACGGCCCAAGTGGCCTTCGGCTCTCATCTCTTCACCAACTTTTTCTGAAAGTTTTTGCAACATCGCCAAAATAAATTGCGGGTCGTTACTATTTTTTTCAAAAGTTTCACTGCGAGAAACTGATTTCGCCGAGAGTCTCTCCTCAAACCAGACATTATCAACTCCATTGGCAGACCCCCAAATACTGACTACGTGTTTACCTAAAGGCTCAACCTTTTCAAATGGCAAGGACGCTATCTCTCCCAAAGTTCTGATACGCAGGCGGTGAAAATACTCTTCCATTTTCCGACCAATTCCAGGCAAATCTCGGACTGCTAAGGGAGCCAGAAATTCCTTTTCAGTTCCAGCCGGGACGTGCGTCAAACTATCTGGTTTTTGAAAATCTGAGGCAACTTTAGCAACTACTTTTGTGGCGGCAATGCCGATAGAGGCGACGATTCCAACTTCCGCTTTCACTTGTTCTTTAATTCTCTTGGCGACTTCTACCAAGTCTGGGTAAATCCAATCCGTCCCGGAAAAATCCAAAAAAGCTTCATCAATCGAAACTTGCTCTACTTTTGGGGCGTATCGGGCGCAAATCGAAAAGACTTGATTAGACGCTTTTACATATTCGTCGTAGTGACCACCGACAACAATACAACTTGGACAAAGTTTTAAAGCTTGAAAAAGGGGCATGCCGCTTTTGGCACCAAAGACTCGCGCTTCGTAAGAAGCAGTGGCAACAACACCGCGAGGAACGCTGCGCCCGTGCGGGTCCACCCGACCAACTAAAATTGGTTTTCCTTTTAAAGACGGGTTTAGCTTTTGCTCAACGCTAGCGAAAAAAGCGTCCAGATCTAGATGCATCCAAGAAGCTCTGGCAGACATAATTTTATTCTCCGAAAAGTGCCCGAAAAAGTCAATCCGAACAAACTGTATCATTTGACGTTGATCTAATTGAAATAGATGAATTTAGTTACGAGGAATGCTTAGCACAGCGCATCATAATATAGGTGTGATATAATTCGCTCGCTGGAAGTAGGAGAGTAGTTCTGGCATCTCAACGGGTGTTGAGAAGGCAGCTTGGGTCTCTAAGCAATGCGGGTTGCCCGAACCCTAGAGTAGTTCGCACCCTGGTTGCCAACCATTTAACAACAAAAAATACGAAAGGAGAAAGAACCTTGTCACAACTAGACGAGTACTTCAAGAACCACCCGTTTAGACCAGGTTACCGAGTAGCGGTTGTGGGAACGGGAGCAGTGACGCCAATTGGCAATGACGTACTCACTTTCTGGGAAGGTTTACTAACTCAGAAGTGTGGCATTCAAAAGCTCGAGTTCCTTCACCCAAGCGTCCGTTGCTTGGTAGGCGGCTTGGTAAATTTCGACGAGGAAGGGTTCCGACAAGAGGAAATGGGCCCGGACAACAAAACCCCGCAGGGGAGGGCTATCGAAAGGGCAGAAAGAGCAAGTCTGCTTGGCTTGATGGCCGTTCGCGAAGCAACCAAACAGTGCCGGCTTCCCCGGGAGCTTTATGAACACACCGGCCTTCTCATCGGCAGCAATATTGCCGCAGCGGATAAAGTTGGCCTGGCGTATGCACAGTACGACGAGAACCCAAGATCCGTTAATGCCCTGTTGGCCATGCAAGGTATGCCCAACGCTACGACCGGAGTTGTGTCCATAGTAGATGGTTTCCAGGGCGGGGGTTTTTCGCCTGCTTCGGCTTGCGCTACTGGGTCTCACGCCATCGGCCAGGGCTTCCTTTGGGTGAATGATGGAGTAGCCCCGGTAGTAATTGCCGGCGGGTGCGAATCCAGTTTCGTTCCACCTCTGCTCGCAAGCTTTGCTAATGTGCGAGCCACAACTGCGGATTACAACGACGAGCCCCTAAAAGCGTCAAGACCGTTTGATGCAAAGCGAAGTGGGTTCGTTCCGAGTGAAGGAGCAGGGGTGTTGGTACTTATGACCGTTGACTTGGCAAAAGACCTGGGCCTTCCTATCTTGGCGGAATTGGTAGGTTACGGTCAAAGTTTCGACGCTCAGGACATGATGAACCCGACTGGAGAAGGGGCCGCCAAGGCTATCCAACGGGCGTTGTGTGTAGCCAACCTTGTCGCTGGAATAAACGCCGAAGACGTAGACTACGTCAACGCTCACGCAACCTCCACACCTCAAGGTGACTCGGCTGAAGACGCCGCCATCAAACTAGCGCTGGGGGAAGACAAGGCTTACCAAACTCCAGTTTCATCGATCAAAGCGCAGATCGGCCACACCATGGGCGCTGCCGGTGGGGTGGAAAGCATTGCCACCATCATGGCTTTGCGGACAGGAATTCTTCCACCAACTGGAAATCTGGAATTTCCAGACCCAGAGTGCGACCTGGATCACGTTTCTTCCGGACCACGCGAAACCAACCCGAGGGTTGCCGTCAAGAACTCCTTCGGTTTTGGCGGTACCAATGCGAGCTTGGTATTTAAAGGGTGGGAAGAGTAGAGAAGACACACGGACCAAAAGCCCTGCAGCTGGTTTGCAACCGCAAACTTTGCTGCAGGGCTTTAACTTTAATTAGTAACAGGAGGACCAAAGACCTTTGTTATTTTCTTTGGCATACTGTTGGTCTTGGCTAAGTCGATCTTCATATTTGACATCCGGTGGAAAAGGATCGGCGTAAGCGTAACCTTGCTTAACTAAAAACTCGTTTATAAAAATGTCTTTTCCATTATCGGACGGCAACCAAACGTAGCGAAGCAGCCGGCCGTATTTATCCCGCTCAGAAACGTCTTTGGTGAGGCGCACTTTTTTTCCTTCAACAAGTTTTTTATTTTCGGCAGAAGCCTCTTCCCCAAAACACTGTACTGGCCGGCGGGGATCCACCGTCTCGGGCGTGTTGATTCCGATGTAACGAACCTTAGCGCCACCTTCAAGTTCGATAGTGTCGCCGTCAACAACACGCGTAACCAAAACTAAATTTTCCTCACTTTTGTCTTTGGCAGCAGCAACTTTACCTTCAGAGCTTTTAGAATTTATTACCGGCTGCGGCAAGGGATGCGTATTGGTGACTTCTGTTGTGTCAGAAGATTTTACTGCAGATGGACTTCCTTTATCGGTCGGAACGCTCGGCGAAAAAAGAATTCCGATGCCGGCGATTATTAAGGCCAGACTAATAAGAGCGAAAAAACCTTTCTTCATAACTTAGACAGTATACCTTCTCTTGTTAAGAGTCTCAAATTTGTGTTTTAATGGCACGAGATGGCTAGGATAAAAAGTCTAAAGGTAGTGGTTGTCGTCTTCCTCACACTTCTTCTTATCTTTTTATTTACCTTCGCCCGCTCTTACGCTAGTAAAAAATATGTGGTTGTGATGGTGGGTGGCAGAAAAGTTTTGGCCGAAGTTACGAAGACTCAAGAGGAAAAAACCAAAGGACTCTCCGGCAGAGAAAGTTTGGCAGAAAGTTCAGGTATGCTGTTTATCTTCGACAAGGCCGGCATTTACCCTTTTTGGATGAAAGGTATGAAGTTTCCTTTGGATTTTATTTGGATTGCTGGTGGCAAAGTAGTCGACGTGACAGAAGACGCGCCAGTCCCGACACCTTCAGAAAAACCTATCTACACCGTCTACCAACCCCAGAAACCAGCGCAATACGTGTTGGAAGTAAACGCCGGTTTTGTCAAGAAAAACGCAATTAACATTGGTGACTCCGTCCAAAGCTCGGTACTTAAATGAAACGGATTGACTAGCCCGCTCTGAAAAAGGTAGAGTTAAAAAGTATATTTAAAGGGGGTGATTCATTTATGTTCTTTGATGATCCAGATCCAAACATGCAGAAAGAAGGCGGCGAACAGGGAAACGAAGGCGAAAACAAAGAAGGCGGCGAGAACCAAGGTGGAGACATGGGGCAACAGGGTGAGGGTGCTGATAAGCCTGAAGGCGGAGAAGAATCCGGCGAGAAAAAAGGTTGGTAATTGATATTCGGTAATATTTTGGATATAGTAGGTGCATGAAGACTGGTACTGCCACGTTGCCATTACACTCCGGGCGAGCACCACGAAAGAATTACGACTGCGGATATCAAACCGGAAAATCTTCGGAAGATTTTGTTAAAGACCTACGAGGTGCAACCGGCCAACTTTGAGGCTCTACTAGGGACAGCCGGAGTCGGTCCAAAGACAATTCGGGCTCTCGCTCTAATCTCTGAATTAATTTACGATGCTCCCGCAAGCCGTGAAGACCCCGTGAAATATTCTTTCGCTCACGGTGGTAAAGACGGCACCCCGTACCCAGTGGACAGAAAAACTTATGATGCGTCAATAGAAATTCTGCGTAAAGCGGTAAACCGCGCAAAACTGGGTCATTACGACAAACTCCACGCCCTGCGCCGCCTCCAAACCCCTATTATCTAATAACCAATTGCGTGGGGGACTCTTTCTTGATATCTTTAAACCATGGAACAAAAGGTGGTAGAAATCCAAGCCCCACAGCCTCATGAAGAAAGATCGCTTGTTTCTTCTTTAGCAATCGCCGCTTTGATAATTGGAATTTTAGCTTTTATAGTGGGTTTCGCAGTTGGGAAAATAAGTTTAGCCGCCTCCAGTTCCCAAGGACTCAAACAGCAACCGACTGCTGTAGCCGGCTGGTCTTTATACACCGACAAGGATAATTTATTCGCCCTCTCGTACCCTCCAGATTGGAAAGCCCAAAAACATGCAAAAGCAGATGCCGACGGCGTCCAGATCCAAGGGAATAAAGGTTACGTGGACACCTGGCTGCTGGTAGACCAACCCTTCCTTTTGGGAGAAAAGCAGCAGAACGCACTGTCTGGCCAAAACACTCTCGAAGTTGATGTAAGGGGTAACAAAGCCTCCGGCACTTTATACAAATACAAGGCGGGGAATTATTTCCTTGTTTTGGTCTTGGGGGACACAACAACTACTCCCCAAGTAACTTTCTGGGCGCAGGCGGACGACGATACGACGAAAGATACTGTTTTGAAAATTATTGGATCGTTTAATTTCTTAAATTAATGCAAAAAAGTTTTACTGTTCAAACTACAAACTCAAAAGAAGTTATCGACATTACAGATAAAGTTGGGGAGGTTTTAGAAAATACTCATGAAGGCATCTGTTTAGTTTTTGGGCAACACACTACTTGCAGTGTGATGTTGGGGGAGTATGAGCCAGGACTTGATGAAGACTTTATAAATATGTTCCGACAGCTTTCCCCAAAAGGCCCTTTTAAACACGCTCACAACCCAGACCATGCGCCCTCGCACCTGTTCAGTAGTATGGTGGGCGAACAAGTGGTGGTACCAATTAAAGACGAGCAACTTAATCTAGGAACTTGGCAAAAAATAATGCTCGTAGAATTCGACGGCCCCAGGGAAAGAAAAATTATAGTTCAGGTATTAAAAACTAATTAATAGCTTAAATTATGGAGAGGGGGTGAAACAAATTGGACAAAAAAACTGCCTTTCAGGCTCTTACGGTACTATCGGCATTATCGGTACTTTTTTCGGCGTCAGATTTCTTTATGAACACACCTGTGTTTGGCTTGGGTGCGGATTCCTGGCTTATCGTGGCCATCACTTTAGGAGTCTGGGCCTTGATAGTTAAACAATGGAGTTAGCCCTAGGTGACATAAGCGCAGGTTTTTGATAACTTCCGCAAAAAAGAAGCCCGGTGGGATCTCGCGTACACCGGGCTCTGGAGGAGAGTGGAGTTGGGTTGTGACCGCCGGCCCGGTGATCGATAACCCAAAATCACTCTGAACTCCCTATGTTAGACTTGGCAAGGGAAAACCAGCTACAATTGCGAGAAACTAACTGGTGGATTGATGTGAGTTCGGCTTAGACCTCGGTCACCAAAGGTTGAGAGCAGTTTTTCACCCGGCTGGAGGTTGTTTCTCACTGGCAGCTAGTCGGACTTTCTCCCTCTTCCAATCTCCCTTACCAAGCCAGTTCAATATTACAACATCAGTCAACTTGGATTTCCAATTTAAGGGGGTTATACTTACAATTACATGGCTAAAATTGCGCTGATTTTAATTTTTTTTTAATTGGCGCTCTGGCTTGGTTTTTCTTTCTCAGGGGTTACAGTGTCAAAAAAGTAAGCCGTCAAGGGCCAGTAGTCTTTTTTGGTGACAGCTTAACTGCCGGCGTTGGTGCCGCCCCGGGTCAGGATTTCCCTACACTTGTCGCAAAAAAACTGGGTTTAACCAATGTGATAAACGCCGGCGTTCCCGGAGACACAACCGCTTCTGCCCTGGCTCGTCTTCAAACCGACGTTTTAGATAAAAACCCTTCTCTTGTTATGGTGCTGCTCGGCGGTAATGATTTTCTGCAAGGAGTTCCAATCGACACAACCGTCAAAAACGTTGATGAAATTGTCAGAAGAATTTCGGAGTCTGAGGCAGCGGTCGTACTTGTCCACCTAAGATCCAATATTTTGAATGACAAATACAAGGCGCCGGCGGCACAAATTGCCAAAAAATACCACGCTGCTTTTGTGCCGGAAGTGCTCGATGGAATTCTTGGCCACCAAGACCTGATGGCCGATCAAGTCCACCCCAACGCAAAAGGCTACGAAATTGTCGCAAATCGAACTGCACCCTCTGTCAAAAGCCTGCTTCGCTAGTGTATAATTTTGGCGCAATGGAAAAACCTCCAAAAGTCCGCATCTACACAAAAACCGGCGACAAGGGCGAAACTTCTCTTTTCGGCGGAAAAAGAATAGATAAAGACCACTTGCGAGTCGAAACCTACGGGACTATCGATGAGTTAAATGCGGCTTTAGGAGCGGCGGCATCGTTCACAAAAGACAAAAAAGTTTTTGACATCATAAAGAAAATTCAAAACGATCTTTTCAATATTGGCGCCGAGCTTGCTAACCCCCAAAAAGTAGGGAAAGATACCAAGAGGCTATTTCAACTGGGAAAATCAAAAATAGAAGAGCTAGAAAGTATAATTGACCATTTGGAAGAAAAGTTGCCACCAATTAGGGAGTTTATTTTACCCTCAGGCACAAGCGAGGCCAGTCTTCTTCACCTAGCTAGAAGTGTGGCGAGACGCGCCGAAAGGCGAGTCGTTTCTCTATCAAAAAAGGAAAGGGTCAACCCCGACTTACTCATTTATCTAAACAGACTTTCCGATTTACTTTTTGTCCTTTCCAGGCATTTAAATAAACAGAAAGGGCTGAAAGAGGCACGTTGGGAAAAAGAATGAAAAAGTTATTAGTAACCATCGGGTTGTTAGTAGCCTCTTTTGGTTTTTTCTATTTTCTCAAACCGGCGGTATCAAACGCACCAACAAAACCCAGCATCCCCACTTCGACTGCCCCCAGCAGCAAGACTAAACAAGTAACAATCCCAACTTTATCGCTCAACGGAATTTTTGATAATAAAATTGATGTGGAAGGCTTGGATATATCAAAAATTATCAAGTTAATTGCCACCGGTGACGTAATTCCGGCCCGTGGCGCAAATTGGCCGGCAGTTACCAGTGGAGACTTTACGTATAACTGGAAGAAAACCGCCTCTTTCCTCAAGAGCGGAGATTTAACGCTCATAAATTTAGAGGCCCCTTTAATTAAAAACTGTCCGTTGTTAACATCTGGTTTTACATTTTGTGGAGACTCCAGGCACATCAAAGGGCTTTTATTTGCTGGGGTAGATGTTGCCTCACTATCCAACAATCACATTGGCAATTTTGGGGATTCTGGCATTGACGAGACTATAAATCTTCTGGAAGCAAATAAAATTGGCTGGAGCGGGTTTAGTCATTTGGATATCGAAAAGGTAAAAGGGGTAAAGTTTGGTTTTCTTGCCTACAACGGTATCGGCACAAGCTTAGACCTTCCAGCAATCAAGAAAGAAGTTTCCGCAAGCAAGAAAAAGGTGGATGTTCTAGTTATCTCGATTCACTGGGGAAAAGAGTACGAACTCGTCCCCACAACCGCTGGAAATATCGCTCCGGACGATCCAAAAAAAGTTGGTCCGGCGCTAATCGATGCTGGAGCGGATTTAGTAATCGGCAATCACCCTCATGTCGTTCAAGGAATTCAAATTTATAAGCCGCGGAGCGGCTTGCGCTCTGACGAGCTAAACAACAAACTTATAGCGTATGCTCACGGCAATTTTATTTTTGACCAAACTTGGAGCCAAGAGACTCAAGAAGGAGTAGTAGGAGAATATATTTTCTACGGCAAGAAATTAATCGACGTGCGCTACCACCCGATTTTAGTAAACGTCTCCTACCAACCGCGGTTCCTTTCCGAAAAAGAGGGCAAGCACATCCTCGACCGCATGCTCAAATCCACCAAAGAAATTATGTCCAGTAAAAGGTGACAAAAGTTTAGAGTGTTTTTGACAACAAAACTTTTCTTAGAGTAACATTAAAAAGGATGAACCAAGCGCCTTACCCTCCCAACCCAATTAATCTCACCTCACCAGAACCTACTCCCACTCCGCTAGAGCCGACAACAAACAAATTTCGGATTAATTTTAAAGCTCGGTTACCAAAAAAAGCTTTAACTGCCTCCACCAGTCTCTTAATTATTTTTTTAGTCGGGGCTGGCTTTCTCCTGCCAAAAATCCAAATATTGCGCTTTACTACAAGAACTCACAAAACAATTTCCGCCTCACTAACCAGTTTAGATTCGGTAGAAGCACCTTTAAATAATCTTTATAAATTTGCCACTAAACCTCCTAGCAACACAGCAGTAGCCAAATATCAAAAAAGGGCAGCTACAAAATACTTTGTGGAAGAGCTAGAAAACTGGGCGAGTAGCCTTTCTTTCACGTTCCAGGGCCTGTCTATCGATAGCACCGGAAAAATCACCTTGGGTGGAAAAGTAGCCGGCTTGTCCACGCGAGCAGACGATCAAAATAAAACCTATCTTTCTCAAAGAAGCCTCGCGGAAAAAGTTTCTTCCGAGGAAGCTAACTCAAACGAAATATTATCTGACCTTAAAACTGGTTTGGAGACTACTAAAACGCTTAGATCTTTGGTCAACCTAAAGAGTGATCTACAAAACCTTGACGCTGACACTGAAAAATACCTCTCGCAGGTAGGTAAAACTGCGGATTATTACATTTTAATTTCGGATTTGGGCTCGCAGCTCCAAGACATTTTTTCCAGCTCTCAAACTTCGCTTTACGCTTCAGCTAACACAAATTCGCTAGTCGCTAGTTTTGACGATACTTCTAAAAAACTTAAAAGTTTGAGGGCGTCTCTTAACGATTTAGGGGATGATGATCTACCTCAAAACATTCAAGATTTTAATAATTCTTCAATTCAAGCTTTCGATGTTGTCATAAAATATCTTGATCAAGTTAAAGTGCTCACTTTGAGACAAGATCCAAAGGGAATAGTAGACGCAACAAGTAAACTTGCGTTAAAATTAAATAAGCTTACTTTGGAAAGTGCGGCAGGAGAGGTTTCTTTTTGGAAAAATAATGTCGCCTTAAATTCCTACGGCAGTTTAAGCAGCGAACACACGACTCTTCTTAAGAAACTGGAAGAGGCTCGTGACAAAAATAGTTTCTTTATGGCAAAATATTTAGGAGGGCAATAAATGAGTTTTAAAATTTGTGTCTCTGGTGCAGCCGAAGGTGATTGTTTAAATACGATAACGTTAGAAAAAGCCGAAAAGATTGGTGAAGCTATTGCAAAAGCCGGCGCTGTTTTGGTAACTGGCGCCACTACTGGGATACCAAACGCTGCCGCTCGGGGCGTAAAGAAAAAGGGGGGTATTTCAATCGGCTTTTCACCAGCCGCAAGTAGAGAAGATCACATCAACCGTTATCATCTTCCCACTACCCATACAGATTTAATCGTTTACACCGGTTTTGGTTACGCGGGAAGAAATCTAATTCTCACGCGCAGTGCAGATGCTGTAATTATAATCTGCGGGCGTATCGGCACTTTAAATGAGTTTACCGTTGCTTTTGAAGATCGAAAACCAATCGGAGTGTTGGAAGAATCGGGTGGAATGGCTGATGAACTGGAAGATATAACTAGAATCGCTCACAAACACCAGTGTAAAGTGCTTTATGAACCGGATCCGGAAAAGCTAGTAACAGGCTTAATTGAAGACTTGAAAGAGAAATTTAAGCACGACAAAGAAAAACTAACCCCAGTCGGACACCCACCAGACTAATTTGATGGCAGTATACCGAAAATTTGCGCTTGCAGGCTTAACTTTTAGAGAGTAGAATTTATTTTATCGCGGGAAAACCCAGGATTTTAGTCCTGGGGTGTAAAAATCCCGCGAGAAAACGTCGGAGACCGCGGCCTTTAGGACGCGGATGACGTCATCCAGAGAGAAGGTGGTACAAATGGCGCAAGAAAAGGAAGTTGGAAAATTCACCCATTTTTATGACAAGATAGAAGTCGGTGTGATCGAACTTTCGGCAGGCTTAAAAGTCGGTGATAAGATTCACATTCAAGGCGCTCATGATGATTTTGAACAAACTGTGGACAGCATGCAACTTGAGCATAAAGGAGTTGACGCTGGCAAAAAGGGAGAAGCAGTGGCAATAAAAGTAGAGAGACCCGTCCACAAAAACGATAAGGTCTTTAAAGTAGGTGCTTAATTTCTTAATTCTTAACTCTTAATTCTGAATTCTAAATTACTATGTACATTGGAATTGATATTGGTGGAACTCACACAAGAGTAGCCGTTGGCGAAAACGGTAGTTACAAAGACAAAAAAGATTTTCCAACTAAAGATTTACTAACAACCCTAGATGAGATAAGAGAAGTAATTGACGACTTTGGAAACTTTGAGACTTCCGCAGCCGGTGTTTCCATTGCCGGTCCTTTGAACTTTAAAACTGGAGCTGTCCATAATCCACCAAACTTACCTGGAGGTCTCGCCGGAAGCTGGTCTGGTAAGGCTCTAGCGGACATTCTTACAGATAAATTAGGTTTGAAAACTGTTGTTTCTCACGATGCCTCGGCGGCTGCTTTAGCTGAATCCTTATATGGAGCCGGGAAAAATAAAAACCCGGTCCTTTACTACACAATAAGCACTGGTATAGGCAGCGGGTTAGTTGTCGATGGGAAAATTTATCACGGAATTTACAACCCAGAGGCAGGCCACCAAATACTGCACAAGGACGGTGAGATTTGTCGGTGCGGCCAGAAGGGTGATTTGGAATCTCTAGCGTCCGGAATTTCCCTTCAGAAGGAATCTGGAAAAAATCCCGCCGAAGTTGAAGGAACCGAAGCGTGGGACAAGGCAATGGAATGGATTGGGGTCGGGATTGCTAATTCAATTCTGCATTTTAGCCCGGAAATTGTCGTTGTCGGCGGGGGAATGACAAAACACGGAAATGTCTTTTTTGAACCAGTCCAAAAAGCGGTGGAGAAATATTTGGCCTTTGTTCCTCAAGTACCAATTGTTCCCGCCGGACTAGGCCAAGATTCTGGTTTAATAGGCGCAATTGAACTAGCCCAACAATCCGCAAAAACATAACTATTCTTCGAGTGATCCGCCAGATGGCGGAGAATCGAGAAGCTTTAGTTCTCGACTTCGCTCGAACAATAAAAAGTGCAGCTCACGTTGCATTTAGATCTCGCCTAGCGAGAGCGCAGCAATCGTGAGCAAAAAAAGTGCAGCTCACGTTGCTATCCAGACGTTTCCATCTGAAAATCCTTGCGGACTTTCACTAATGAGCTGCAAAATAAATTTATACTCTAGAATACTAGCGCGCCAACAAACAAGCAACAGAAAGAAATTTTTTGATATATTCAGATCGAAAACCCTAACTTGTATTGCTAAAAAACTCTTGTAATTGTATGATTAATATTGATGAACCTGTTCTCAGACGAAGGCCCAAAGCACGACGTAGTTGAATCCCCATACCGAATCTCCTGGGTCAGAGTAGGAAAGGTTATACTTCCAATGCTTCTTCTGGCACTAGCTGCCTCTTATTGGTTCGTCGAGATTTACATTCCCGCACAAATTTCGCAAAAGGGAACTGAATTCATCCCCGACATAAAAGTATCCACTCAAAGCGCCAAACAAGCAACCTCTTCCGCAGTACCTTTCGCCAAAAAAGTTGAGCATAAGATAATGCTTTATGACAGTTTCTTCAATCACGCAACTAAAAAAGGTGTCTTGCACACGATTAGTTTTATGGCTTCAGAAAACTGGGTGCTGAAAAAGAACGATTCAAAAAACAAAAACGATGGGCATTACTATACAGTTGCTGGAACGGATAATTTCTCCATGCAAGTATACGAGATTCCTGGAGGGATAGGAGGTGGGTGTGTTGGAGGACAAGATGAAGCACCAGCAGATTCGATTGTTGGTACAGAAAAAGTTTCGGTCCAAAATAAAGCTAAATATATAAGACTTATAGGAAATCTCTCTAAATCTGAGGTCTCACAAGCTTATCTTACAGGTGAAAAGTCAATTCCATGTTATTCCTTAGACAAGGGTATAGTACTTAAAATAAACAATAGTGATAATCCAGGAATAAACTTTTATTTATCGATGAGCTTCCAAAAAACAGTTTCCAAGGAACAATTCGTCAACTCTGCTGAATACAAAGCAGCAAAGGAGTTGTTGCAAAGTTTAACTGTGGTGAATTAGCAATTTCAACCTTCAAATTCCTAGACTAATCTGTTATTATTCAAGTAAATGGCAACCCTCCAGAACCAACAACTCCCAGCGAGTCCGCAAGCACCTTGGGCGGGGACGAACTTAGGTAGAATAATTCTTGCTTCGTCTTTAATAATTATTATTATAATAGTTGCTGTTTTTACTTATTGGCTGCTAGTACTTAAACCCCAAGTAGAATCCCAACCACCCATAACCAACACGCCGATTCAAGCCTCCTCAAGTGCCAAAACCGCGACACCTTCCGCAACATCCTCGGCCACACCAAGCGCCAAACAGGCAACTCAATCCGCTACTGCCTCCGCCAAAAAATAGATTGATTGTATGATTGTTATCTACACAACTTTCCCAGATAAGGCATCGGCAGACTCTGTTACCAAAAAACTTCTTGAAGAAAAATTAGCTGCCTGTGTCCAAATTTTTCCAATTGAAAGCACCTTTTGGTGGAAAGGGAAGCTGGAGGAGAGACAGGAAATTGCTTGCTTTATCAAAACCAAAAAGGCTCTTGCTGAAAAAGCAACCCACGTTTTATCAAAAAACTACCCTTACGAAATTCCGGAAATTATAACGATTAACCCAAACTCTGTAAACAAATCCTACTTTGACTGGATCGCCAGTTCCATATAAGATATAAGTAATATCTGCCATGAACCCTGTCTATATTTTTATCGATGTCGTCTCGCTTCTTTTTACATCTGCCGCTGCAACCATAGCTGGTGAAAGAGTCGCTAGTGAGATTTCTCCCAACGTTTTGGTGTTAGTAATCGTCTTTTTTCTAGCCAGGGCGGCTCTCTACTACGTTTTCTTTAGATCCGTAGTGCAAAGAAAGCTCTCCCTAGTACGAAACGCCGTGCAGAGCATTTCCCTAATTATTCTGCTCTCCGTGGCGGCTTTTATTTTTACCGTTATATCGACGTATATAGCTAATACAGACACTAAGTTCTTCTCGGCATTACTAAACCTTACAAACACAAACGGTTTTATATTTTACTTCTTAATTGCACCCCTAATGATGGTATTAATAAGCATTTTTGTGCATAAATTTTACAAAATAGAATCTTTATAATATTTGACAAAAAAGGCTCTTTTACTTATCATTACCACTAATACCTAGTAGGACTCAAAACAAAGCTAGCTCAAAGAAACAAACCACCGCGTTTATTTCCTTAGAAAAGGCTCCGTAAAATCTCTACTTTGACTTTACAACTTCAAGCAATCTAAAATTGAAGTAATGATAACAAATAAATTTGACCCAAAAATATGTAAAGAAGAGGTTTTGGGGATTGCTTACAGTGGAGGAGGAAACCGCGGCGCCGTGCATCTAGGCACAATGAAAGCTATGATTGAAACTGGAATCGCCCCGACTCGCATTACTGGAGTCTCGGCCGGAGCTTTTGTTGGTGCTTTTCACGCAGCGGATCCAAGCTCTTTAAAATATTTTGAACTGGCGCAAAATCTAGTTTCCCAAATGAGTCGTGACTTGTTTGGCCTTTCTGTACCAGAACTTTTTGCAAAATTTTTAACCCAAGGAGCCGGCATTAAAAGTTTGGGCAGTTTAGATAAATTAGAGGGTTTTATGAGAAAAAACTTGCCGTTTACAACTTTTGAGGAATTGGCAATACCATTGGAAATTGGCGTAACAAATCAAAAAAACGGCCAAGACACCTGGATTTCAAAAGGAGACATTATAAAACCGCTCCTGGCAACTGCCGCTGTACCGGGAATGCTGCCCCCAGTGGAGATAGACGGGGTTAATTATATAGATGGGGGAGCTACCGACAATTTACCGCTTTTTGAACTTGCAAAAGGTCGCTGCGGCACTTTGTATGCGTGTAACGCTGGTTACGGAGGCCAGGCGCTGCGAGGCCCAAAAAACTTTCTGGAAACAATGGTTGCGGCCAGAGAGCTTTCTCATTACCAAACGCAACGCTACGAAGAAGAACTCATCCGCGCTCTTTACCCTCAAATTAAAATCATTCACATCGAACCAAGAGTGGGACTAGATCTGCCACCTTACGATTTTACGCCCGAAAAAGTGGGTAAAGTGATCGAAGAAAGCTACGTAAAAACTAAAGAAATTCTGGAAAAAAGTAGTGTAAATTAAACCAGGTTTGGAATTTGTATTAGGGACTACAGAATTTTCGCAGCTCGCGTGATACTTTGTTATTGAAAGAACCTTAAAAGGTAAAGCCCCAAACGGTGTTAGGACAACTAACTACGATAAATTGTCTAGGAGGCCGACGTTTTCAAATCTCGCGGGATTTGAAACAGACCACCATATTATTCGACGAAGGGTTAGTAACTCGACCGCGCGGGGCCAGGCGAAGGAATCCGGTACAGATGTGCCGGATTTTTTTGTGTTGACCTAACTGTTACCATTTAAATAGGAGGAACTCTGTGGTTCGCGAAAAACCAGATAAATCAATCTACACTTGTCCGATGCACCCGGAAGTAAAATCGTCTAAACCCGGCGCTTGTCCAAAATGCGGGATGAGTCTTGAGGAAGTCAAAAGGCAAAAGGTAAAAGGCAAAAGTGAAGAGCCTGAAACTTCGCATGGAGCTTACGCGGATCACGCTATGAAGTCGGCTGCCAAAGTCAACTTTTGGGAAAAGCTAAAGATGAGTATGACGATGAGTATGGGGATGGAGCACACTGGTCTTGCTGGACGGGAGATGGCTAAGTTGATGGAAGAAGACATCCGAAATAAGTTTTTCTTCTCTCTTATCTTAACTATTCCAATTATTGCCTACTCGCCGGTGGGTGAAAAGATACTGGGGTTAAAACTTCCGACACCAATAGCCGCTCCTTGGTTACTTTTGATACTGACCACTCCAGTTTTCTTTTATGCTGGTTGGATTTTCCTCTATTCAACTTACAAAGCCCTGCAGCAAAAAACTCTTAACATGTCCGTCTTAATTGCGGTAGGGATAACGGCTGCTTACGGATTCAGCGTTATTTTAACTTTAATTGGCAGCCCAGATTCTTTTTATGAAGCTGCCGCCATGTTAATTACTTTTGTTCTCTTTGGTCACTGGATGGAAATGAAATCTCGCCGAGGCACAACTGATGCTTTGCAAGCTCTTTTTGCTCTAGTTCCGCCACAAGCAAGAGTTATTATAGATGGTAAAGAACAGCTAATCCCAACCTCAGAGGTGAAGTTAAATGATATTGTTGTGCTCAAACCCGGTGATAAAGTACCAGTCGATGGCGAGATTATTGAAGGCGAGACAGCGATTGACGAGTCTCTAGTAACAGGGGAATCCATTCCGGTTGCTAAGAAAAAAGGCGACAGCGTTATCGGTGGTTCAATCAATCAACCGGGGTCCGTCAAGTTCCGCGCGACCAAAGTCGGTGAAGATACGGCGCTTGCCCAAATTGTCAAAATGGTGGAGATAGCTCAGAATTCAAAGGCACCAGGCCAGAAACTAGCCGATCGCTTCGCAAAATATTTGGTTATTGTCGCAGTAGGTGGAGGATTACTGACCTTTGCAGTTTGGTTTTTTATTCTCGGGCAACCGCTTCTTTTTGCTTTAACCTTTGCAATATCTACAGTAGTTATTGCATGTCCGGACGCTTTGGGTCTGGCAACTCCAACTGCAGTTGCAGTTGGTACCGGATTAGGTGCCAAACACAATATTCTTATTAAAGACGCCCCAACGCTCGAACAAGTCTCGCGGGTGCGGACGGTTGTTCTCGATAAAACTGGGACTCTGACGGAAGGTAAACCTAAAATTACCAATGTCTATACTAATAACTTCGACACCAACGAAGCCTTGAGACTGATTGGCGCGGCCGAAGAAAAGTCTTCCCACCCATTGAGTAATGCCATTCTTGAAGAAGTTAAAGAGAAGAAGCTTTCTTTGCCTAGAAAAGTTGAGCAATTCGAGAATCTCTCCGGTCTCGGTGTCAAAGCAATTGTAGATGGCAAAAAAGTTTTGGTGGGTACACCTAAGTTGATGCGAGAAAATAATATTGATATTAGGGCTTTAACGGATAAGGTTAATAGACTCCTATCCAATGGAGAAACAGTAATGCTACTGGCAGTAGACGGAAGACTAGCCGCTGTGGTGGGTGCAGCTGACTTAATAAAGCCTAACGCCAAAAAAGCAATCGAACTGCTTAACGAACTTGGAATAGAGACAGCCATGATAACTGGTGATAATGAAGAAACTGCTCAGGCAGTTGCTAAAAAGATAGGAATCAAAAGAGTCTTTGCTGATGTTTTACCATCCGACAAAGCCAATTACGTCAAGAAACTTCAAGACGAAGGTAACTTTGTCGCTATGGTCGGAGATGGTGTGAATGACGCTCCGGCTCTGGCCCAAGCGGATATTGGTATTGCGATTGGAGCCGGAACTGATGTGGCCATCGAAACCGCCAAAGTTGTGCTTATGAAATCCGACCCGACTGACGTACTGCGGGCGATCAAGCTAAGCAAAGCCACCGTAACCAAGATGAAGCAAAACCTTTTCTGGGCTTCAATTTACAATCTGCTAGCAATTCCGGTTGCGGCTGGAGTTCTTTATCCTAGTCTAGGAATCTCGCTAAGGCCGGAGGTTTCCGCTTTGCTGATGAGCGCTTCATCAATAATTGTGGCTACCAATGCGGTGTTACTTAACAGAGCCGAAAAAGATTTGGTTTCTGTCTAAACACCACGACAAATTTTACCCCCTTGACGGCTGCACTACTAATGATTTAAAACATATTGGCTCATGCGGAAATTTAAAATACGAAAAGTTAAAGCTACAAAGATTTTTTCGATATCCCCAGAAGAGGATAGGGTTCAGACTCTTACTAGTATCGCCCAAGATTTGGAAAGATACACACCAGCGGAAATGCCCGAAATTGGAACCATCAAAAGTTGGGTCCGCAAAGAGCTTTCTCGAAATCTGGCAAAAGTAAAAGTTCAACACCTTTTCCACTCAAAAACTTAAATCCCATTGACTAAAAGGCAACTCCCGACTACAATCACCTTATGGACGACCCAAAATTAGCCTCCGACGCAACTGAAGAAGGCCTCCAAAAAGAACGCGAGAAGGAAAAAGATTACACTCAATCTTCGCCAGAAATCTCCACCGGCGATACCGATGCTGGCTGGGAAGAATCCGACACCGATGGCACTGAACTTCCTGGCGGTGGAAATGAGACCCCGGATGAAGCGGACGTTGAGGAAATTGGCAAAGCTACCGGAGAATCGTACGAACCTGGTGAACCCCTAGACCCAACTAAAAAAGAAGGCTCTTAACCACCTATGCTTTACAAGGATAAAGACTTAACAGAAGGCGAAGGCGATAAACCTTTCATTTACACTAATTTCGTTTCCACTGTGGATGGAAAAGTCCAGGTTTTAGAAAATTGGAAATCTTATTGGCCGATCGGTAGCCGAAAAGATTATGAAGTCTTAGTTGAGCTGAGATCTCTGGCCGATGTTACTATTCACGGATCCTCGAATGCCAAAACATATCGCTTTGTAAAAACAATTCAAACTCCCTTACTTAAGGAGTTAAGAGAGAAAAGAGGTGTAAATGAAGCTCTGCCGTATATTGTCTTATCTAACCATCCAGATATTTCTCTTGTAGAGAACTTAAAAAACCCTGACGGGGCAAAGGCTTACTTAGCTACAAGTAAAAAAGCGGTGGTTCCCGAAGAAACCGAAAAATTTGTTAACCTCATAAGAGTCGGTGAGGAGAGAATCGATCTAAAAGAATTGGTAACCAAACTGGCCTCAGATTTAAACGCTAAGCGTATTCTGGTGGAAGGTGGTCCTAATCTATTAGGGTCTTTTTTTACCGAAAATTTAATTGACGAAGTTTTTCTGACGGTTACACCAAAGATTTTTGGAAATCAGCCTGGCAAAACTCTAACACTAGTTGAAGGAGTCCTTTTTCCCGCAGACAAAGTTCGACACCTTAAGCTAGCCTCCGTAAAACAAATAGAAGATGAACTGTTTTTGCGCTACAAAGTTGAAAAATGATTTTAATAAGAAAATTAAGCAAAAAGGACCGCAGCAGTCTAGAGAAAGTTTATACAGAAACAGTAAAAAGTGAGTTCCCAGAATACTCAAAAAAAGTATTAGACAACTTCGCCACCAAAAAGTACCGCACGCGGGTGCTTTCCCTTCCAACTCAGCTAGGAGCCTTTGAAAAAGGAAGACTTGTCGGCTATCTTTTAGCTGAAAAACCGGCTGGCGGGGTGGTGTATATTGCGTGGCTCGCTGTAATCAAAGAGCAACAAAAAAAGGGCATCGGCACAAAACTTTTAGAAAAGTTTGAAAAAATTTCGCGGCAGGCAGGGGTCCACAACATTCAATTTGACACTAACGAAAGGAACATAGGTTACTATAAATCTCGGGGTTACGAGCTGGTTGGCCTAGACAAAAAGGGCTATTATGGAGTGGACCACTACATATTGAAAAAACTAATCCAAGAACCAAAAGAAGAAAATTACTTAAAATAGTCGCCCGAACCTTTGAAAAATCTTTTCTTGACCCTCTGGTATATAATTCCAAAGTAACAAGTTAATAGGGAGTTGTGAAGAAAAGGAGGAGACTCGTGTATATCACGGGAAAAGTAGCCAGGATAGGCTTAGTTTTTCTTGCACTGGTAGCTTTAATTTCTCAAGCCTGCGAAGCTACTAGTCAAAAAAGCGCGGTACTTGGATTTGCAAACTGTCCGCTGGGTGCTACCCCAACTTCTAATAAGCTCGTAGCCGATAAGTTGGCCCAAAGTTTGTTCGTTGCCATCAACCACGAACGTTCGATTAGTGGTTTACCCGCTCTATCACAAGAGCCAATAGCAACTTACGTAGCTCAACTGCGTTCGGATGATATGGCAAACCGCGACTACTTTTCTCACACCAGCCCAGAGGGTGTAGGTGCCTTTGATCTGTTAAATGCCTACGGTGTTCCACGTAGCTGGGAGGGGGAGAATTTAGCCCGTAACAACTATCCAGATGGGGAGAGCGTTGGCGTTGCGATACGTGATTTAATGAACAGCCCAGGACACCGAGGCGTCATTCTGAACCCAATGTACACGAATCTTGGTGTCGCCGCTGCCTTTGGTGGTGGTTGTACGAAATACTTCACCATGATCTTTGTTGGGCCACCGTTTTAGTAGATGGACGTTGTCTATAGTAATCCCAGACAACGTCCTTTTTTAATTGCTTGTCAACATTCTTAGTGATAGAATCCCTTCGTGGACGTCAAAAAATTAATCAGTGAATATTTAAACGAAGCCAAAGTCATGCAGCTTGCAACTGTCAATAATGGTCGACCTTGGGTGTGTACTGTTAATTATGTCTTTGATGAAAACTGGAACTTATACTGGCTGTCTTTACGCAGTAGGCGACATTCCCAGGAATTAACCCATCATCGAGAAGTTGCGGGAGCAATTGTAAAAGACCCTTCAATCAAACGTGGTCTTCAGTTTGAAGGTATGGCTTTTGAAGTCAAAGGTGAGGAACTAACAAAAATTCACAATTTGTATGCGCAGAGTTATGGCGACAAACCAGGACGTCTAGCCGAAGCCCAATCAGAAGATGCATCAAAAAGAACTTATTATGGTCTCGAACCCTCTTTATTTGTACTGTACGACGAAGTGAACTTTCCCGAAAACCCAAGACAGGAATTAAAACTAGGCGAGGACGCGTAAATTTTGAGGAAAAAATTTATGAAAAATATGCTTGAAGGAAAAGTTGTTTTAATCACTGGCTCATCGCGACCAAACGGCATTGGTGCGGCGACAGCTAGGCTGGCCAAAACCTACGGTGCAGATGTAATTATCCACGGAAGAGACGAAAGCGAGAAGTTAAAAAATTTGGCTAAAGAGCTTGATTGTAGTTACATCGTTTGCGATATAACCAGCGGAAAAGAAGTAGAGAAAGCAGTGAATGAGGTTGTTAAGAAGGTTAATCGTATCGATGTGTTAATCAACTGTGCCGGTATTGCTCTTCCTGGACAGCTGTTAGAAGCCGATGACAAAAGTTGGCTTGAAACTTTCCAAGTAAATGTTTTAGGTACAATTCATTTTTGTCAGGCGGTCGTTCCGTTAATGAAAAAACAAGGATCTGGACGAATCGTCAATATTGCTTCCATCCGCGGTCATAGTGTTACTTCAAGTAACAATAGGCTTGCTTACACTGCTTCAAAATCCGCAATTATCACTCTGACCGCCGCTCTAGCGAAAGACTTAGCTCCAAACATCACCGTTAACGCGGTTTCGCCCGGATTTGTTAATACCGATATGACCAAACTCTGGACACAGCGTGTTTGGGATCAGGCCAAAAATGCCTTGATCCCCCGAACCGCCGATCCGAAGGAAATAGCCGAGGTACTTCTTTTCCTCGCCAGTGACAAAGCAAGTTTTATCACTGGTCAGACAATCACCGTCGATGGTGGCTACACTATTTCTGGAAAGTAACTCCCTTTTGCATCTGTGTAGTAAAATAGCCTAAACCAATCCAAGGAGGGAACTAAGTGCCAAGAAAGCCCAAACAGGAAAGGTCACGGATTGCGAGAAGGAGATTCCTAACTGCAGCAAGAAAGAAATTTGGGAGAAAAGGTCTCGGCGTTTCTCGCAGCAAAATTGGTCAATCAATTGGGAGAAACGGTTTTCTAATCAACTACTACTTCGGAAGCAAAAAAGCCCTCATAAGGGAAGTGGTGGCTGAAATAATTTCCGAAAGAGAGGACTTGGCACAACTACGAAAAAGTCTGGAGGGGTATGCGAACGACCCAGACGCGCGTGTTGTCATCGAAAGCGTTTTCTTGAGCAAACCAAACAGAAAACGTAAAAAGAGAGGCTAAAACCTTAGCCTCTCTTAACTTTTCATTTACCTTCTAATTTGATAAACTTTCCTTAGATGAAGCTCAACCAAGTAACTTGGTATTCAAAACTTGCCGCGTTGATTTTATTTATCCTTTTGCCTTTTGCCGGCTTTTACCTGGGAATGAAATACCAAGAAGCGTTAAGCCCTCCAAGCTCAACTTCTTATTTGATAAACCCCGGAGCACCAAATTCTTCTTCCTCCGCAACAAAAAATGCGACGCAAACAATAAACAAAGACGGTGTAACAATAAGCATAACTAACAAAGACGGAACTTTAACGTATAGCGGGACTGTCGAATTTCCAACGCCCTGTTATAAGTTAAATGTGGACTCGATAGTAGCCGAAAGCTACCCAGAACAAGTGCAGATTAAGCTTACAACAGAGCCGCAAAATCGGGGAGAATTCTGCGCTGCAGTATTAACCAAAAAAACTTTTTCCGGTACGGTAAAAGTTTCCGCCAGTGCCAAAGTCTACATTTACCTCAACGACCAGAAAATTTACTAATGAAAACCATCTATTTTGCGCGCCATGGCGAAGCCTTAGACAATGTTGAAGACAGATACGGCGGCTCAAGCAATGACCCACTAACAGAAAGAGGCGGGGAGACGGCAAGGCAATTGGCCGAAAAAATTTCCCACTTAACACCCTCTCCAAAGAAAATTTATACAAGCTCATTTAAAAGAGCAGCGGAAACTGCAGAAATTATTAGCCAAACTCTTGGCTTAAGCGTGATTAAAAGAGAAGATCTTAAGGAGAGAGATCGCTATGGAATTTTAACTCGCCTCACTAAAACCGAAGCCAAAAACAAATATCCAGATTTGGTCGAACAAGTCCAAGATTACCGACAGACAATCACTGGTGCTGAAACTTACGAGCATTACCGATATAGAGTATTAAAAGCCCTTAATGAAATTTTTCAAAAAGAAAACCAAGATCTACTGATCGTTTGCCACGGTGGGACTTTTAGAATTGTCATGTGGGAGCTTTTTGGTAAAAAAGACTATAAAGAGGCTGCCTTAAACGCACTTATTACTATCGAGGAAAGTAAAGGCAAGAGAGTTTTGAAAAGTTTTGAAGGGCTTAAATTTACTTAACCGGCAGCTGCCTCTTCTTTCCTAAAGAAGAAGCTTTTTTGTAGGCGAAGTTTAGACGGCGGGCTTCTTTAGCGGCTAATTCTTGCTGAACTATTTTTTGGCACTCACTATCAGGACATACGTAGGAAGTCACTTTGACTTTCGAGGAATTTACCAAAACAGTTCTTTCCGAAAGCTTTATTCTTTCTTTACCACATCTTATACAGGGGTTGGCTTCGTAGTTAATTTTTACCTAATCCTTCCGGCTGGAGCAAAAAAACAGAAATTATAATTGGCAGTGACTTGTCTATATTAACACGAATCCAGCCAAAAAACAACAAAAACTCCCGCTTATTGGGCTACAAAGTTGGGAGTTTCTTTTTATCCAATTTTGAAAAAAGTATTTTTTGGCCTACTAATCGACTAAAATATCATACCACATCAGTAAAGCCCCATGCAGAATTTAACTCTCCGTAGCTTAGAATAAGCATTCATATGAAGCCGCACAAGGGAATTTTTCGTGTTCAAGTCCCGTCCTCAGCCGCAAACCTTGGCCCAGGACTGGATACTTTAGCCTTAGCTCTGTCTCTTCACATAGCCGTTACCGTAAAAGTTTCAAATAAATTCAGAATAACCGTCAGAGGTTTAGGCCAAGAAGCGATTCCAACCACGAAAGAGTTTAATCTTATCTACAAAGCCTTTGCGCAACTGTGCCGGGATAAAGGCGACAAACCCCCGGAACTAGATATTCTGGTTGAAAATGATATACCGCCAGCCAGAGGAATTGGCAGTAGTGCGAGTGGAATTGTGGCTGGTTTACTTGCCGCAAACTCTATAATGGGTTACAAGATGACTCGAGGCGATCTTCTCCAACTTGCGGATAAGATCGAGGGCCACCCAGATAATCCAGCCGCCGCTCTCTTCGGCGGCTGTGTCGTTGTAACTAAAGAAGCAGGTAGAGTGTACTGGGGTAGGGTGGACGTTCCACCCCAACTTAAAGTCGTCATGTTTATTCCCGATTTTGAGATACCAACTAAAGAAAGTAGAAAGATTCTGCCTAAAAAAGTGAGTTTAGAAGACGCCATTTTTAATGTTCAAAGAACCGCTCTTTTGGTTTCAAGTCTAACCCAATCTGACTTTGAACTGCTAAACATTTCCACCAAAGACAAGCTCCACGAAGATTTAAGAGTTAAGCATTTTTTCCCCAAAGTATATCAACTAGTCGACGCCGCTAGAGAGGCCGGAGCCAAAGGGGCGTTTCTCTGCGGATCAGGATCTAGCATCGGCGCTTTCGCGGTGGAGAAGCCCAGCTACATTGCCAATATTATGGAAGAAAAGGCTCGGCAGCTTGGTATATCCGGCACCACAACCATCGTCTCCGTAGATAATGAAGGCGCCACCGTTGAAGAAGTCACCCCTTAACTCATAAATAACTCGCCAACTACTTTTTTGCTTGCTTTTTAAATCTTTTTTCAACACTTTAATTAGCTATCTAATTATATAATCACCAAACATAAACCGGATATTAGTTACTCGCTGCGAGAAGGTTAACCTTGGCGGCCATGATAGACCTTATCAGTTCTGTTTTGTCATTTCATTTATCTTCGCTGCCAAAATGAAATCATTATCGTGCAGGCCGGGCATTGCGTGAGTGTAGAAAACTAGGCGGACTTTATTATAAAAAATATAAATATCCGGGTGGTGGCCTTGCTCCTGCGCAATGTCGGCTACCTTATTAATAAAGGCCATCGCCTCTTTAAAATCTTTAAATTTAAACCTTTTTGCAATTTGTTTGTGGCCATCCGCCTCTTCGAGTTCCCAATCAGTAACTTGGGCCAGAAATTCACGGGTCTTCTCATCCGAAAGTGGGGTAGTACCGCCTTCACAGGGAACACATTTTTTCTTTGCTAGATTTTCCATTACTAATATCTTATCATGGAATCAGACCATGATTAAAGAAGTGAGCGTTAAAGAAAATAGCTTCGAAAAATATCGGGCAGTTACCGATGCGCCTTTGTACGAAGAAATTTTGGATCTTTCCAAAAGTTTGAAGGGGGCTCGGATTTTCGAATTAAACGCGACATCCGCTGGCGGGGGAGTAGCCGAAATGCTTTCGTCTTTGCTGCCGGCCTCACAAGACTTGGGCCTGAAATCCAAATGGTTTTCCATTAAGGGGCTTCCAGAATTTTTCGAACTGACAAAGCAGCTGCACAACTTCCTGCAAGGAAAAAAAGGAAGTTTAACGACCAGCCAAAAAGATTTTTATTTAAAGACAAATGCGGAAATTGCCAAAGATATGAAAAGCTTGAAGTCCGATGTCTGGGTGGTGCACGATCCGCAACCGGCGGCCACTTTAAGTTTTTTACCGGATACAAAAGCCGTCTGGCGCTGCCACATTGATACTTCCAAACCGAATAGTGGCGTCTGGAATTTTTTGCGGCCCCAGATTAAAAAATATGACCGCTACGTTTTTTCGGTGCGCCGTTTTATTGGCGCCGGTCTAGATTATGAAAAGGCAGAGATAATTCCACCGGCAATCGACCCTTTCAACGAGAAGAATTCAGAAATGGATGCACTAGCCGCCAAGAAAATTGCGAAAAAGTTTGGGCTGGATACTGGCCGGCCTTTGATTTCGCAAATATCCCGCTTTGACCCTTGGAAGGATCCTTGGGGAGTAATAGACGCGTACCGGCTAACTAAGAAAAAATTTCCAAACTTGCAGCTTGCCTTGGTTGGTTTTTTTGCTCCGGATGACCCAGAAGCGGCGAAAATAATGGTTGAGATTAAAAAATACGCAAAAGGCGATGCCGACATCCACATCTTGTCGAATTTAGACGGGGTGGGGGCACTGGAAGTAAACGCCTTTCAACGAGCATCGGATGTAGTGATTCAAAAATCGACCCGTGAAGGCTTTGGCTTAACAGTTGCCGAAGCCATGTGGAAGGAAAAACCCGTAATTGGCGGCCGTGCCGGGGGAATAACGGAACAGATAGAGGACGGGGTAAACGGCTTCTTAGTGACGACTGCAAAAGAAACTGCAGATAGAGTAGGGCGGCTTTTGGACGATGAAAAACTCTCGGCTCGTCTCGGAACAAAAGGAAAAGAGACGGTGCGCAAAAAATTTCTCCTCCCGCGCCTTCTCCGAGATCATTTAAAGATTTATAAAGAGCTCCTTTAGTGTGAGCACTATACCACAAACCCGTCAACTTTGAACCTTCAAGGCTCTTGTGTTAAACTAGTTCTATGCAGCCTGCAGTATCTGCCAGCGCATACTTGGCGACTCTTCCAATAGAATTTTTACGCTTTTGGTTCCTAGAAAATCCAAAGCTAACCTGGCGGGTTTTGTCTTTTATCTTCGCAGCAACCGTCCACCAACTAGGGTACCAATCTTTATTTAAAACATTCTTTCAACCGTGGAAAAATGAGTACCGCGAGGGTTTAGAAAAATTTTCCCTTTTCATGGGGATCTTTATCAAAAGCATTCTTATTTTGGTTGACACAATAATTATTTTACTTTTATTGGCAGTTGAAGCTGCCGCTTTTATATTTTGGGTTTTTCTGCCGGTAATTGCCATATGGGGAATTTATGTTGGCCTTTTCACCTAGCTTTTCGAAAACTTTCAAAATTGCCGCGTACTTAAATTTTCTGGCAACGATACCAGTCCTGCTGGTAAGAGCGTTTTTAATCTTTATTTTGGTGGCAGCTACTTTTTACACCTTCCAGTCTGGCGCCAAGATTACTTATTTTTGGGCAGGACTACTTGCCTTTGACTTAATGATCGAGTTTTTTTACCGCGTGCACCTTGCCGACACTAAACCACCCGTAAAGGTAGAGGAGGCTTCTGCGAGCGAAAACCTTGCCGACGCCATGGAACTTCCGCTGGCTAAAAGATTGGTAAACATTGAAGGCTCAAACAAACTCTCAGAAATTTTGAGGACGTTGAAAGGCGATTACAAGACAATTTCGTTTTTTCTGAAAGCCGGTTTCAATAAAGACGAGATTGATTCTTTAATCCAAGGATCTAGTAAAGAAACCCTCGACACTCAAAAACTTGTCCGCGACGCGTCTATAACTGCCTACAACCAAAAAAGGCCTTACATAGATTCTTTGGACATGATACTTTCTGCCTTTTCCCAAAGCGCTGCCCTAAAACAGGCTGCTTTTTCAAGGCAGCTTAAAGATGCCGACATTTATAATATTGTTTTTTGGGTGAGAAGTTTATTTGAAAAAGAGGAGCGACACTTCTGGGAGCGGTCGGTAGATTCTCTAGGCCCTGGGTTTTCCCGAGTCTGGGAAGGCGGCTGGACACTGGAAACTGAAAAATATTCAATTAACATCACCAACCAAGTACTGAGCGGCCAAGCCCAAAACCATCTTGTTGGAAAAGAAAATATTATTTTACAGGTTGAAGAAGTATTGTCCAGATCTAATAAAAGGAACGTCATATTGGTCGGAGAGGCGGGTGTTGGGAAAACTACGGTGGTTTACGCCCTTGCCGAAAAATCAATCACGGGGCAGTTACCCGCGGCAATAAAGTACAAGCGCTTTCTTGAGATAGATCTTACCTCATTACTTTCTTCAACAGGGGCGGGCGGCGTTTTAGAAGAAAGGCTTAAGAATCTTTTTACAGAAGTCTCTCACGCCGGCGACGTCGTCTTGTTTATTCCACAAATAGAGTATTTAGCGACAAACGAAGGAGGCGGCGTTGATATTACCGGTTTAGTTTTAGAGACAGTTAAAGAAGGCAGACTGCAAATTATTGGGACAACCACCAGAGCCTCTTACAAGGAATACATCGAAGGCAAGAGTGCTTTCGCCGACAGTTTTGAAGTTGTCGAAATACCCGAACCTACGAAAGACGAGGCGGTAAGAATTTTGGAAGAGGCGGCTGCCAATATTGAAAGAAAGACCGGCATATCAGTAACTTACAGAGCCCTGGAGAAGACGGTGGAGCTAGCCCAAAAATACTTAGTCGACCGAGTTTTGCCAGGCAAAGCTATTGACCTTTTGGATGAGGCGGCGGCCGCATCCTCTTTACAAAAGCAAGGTATTTTGCAACCAGAAGTTATTGAGCAAATTGTTTCGGCTAAAACAAAAACCCCAGTGACGAAGGCAGAAGGTGCAGAGGCAAAGACCTTATTAAATTTGGAAGCAGAATTACATAAAAGGATTATCGATCAAGAAGAGGCTATTAACGCTATATCAGAAGCGGTCCGCCGAGCCCGGACTTTATCTAAAGAAGGCACGCGCCCTGTCGGCACTTTTCTTTTTCTCGGGCCCACTGGAGTTGGAAAAACTGAAACCGCAAAGGCATTGGCGGCCGTGTATTTTGGATCCGAAGAAAAAATTATCCGCGAGGACATGAGCGAGTTCCAAGAGGAATCTTCAATAAATCGTCTCATTGGTGCTCCTCCAGGTAAGGAAGGTTACAAGTCCGGGGGACATTTTACTGAAGCCGTCCGCCAAAATCCGTTCACGGTTATTCTGCTAGATGAGTTTGAGAAGGCCCATCCAAAAATTCAGGAAGCTTTTCTACCGGTTCTCGATGAAGGTAAGCTTGAAGACTCTTCCGGACGGCGAATTATTTTTACCAACACTATAATTATTGCCACGTCAAACGCCGGAGCCGAATTTATCCGCGAGTCGATTCAAAAGGCAGTTGCCGTCCCTGAAATCAAAATTGGGTTGTTAGAAAAACTCCAGGCAGAAGGCATTTTTAAGCCAGAATTCTTAAACCGATTTGATGATATTATTCTCTACAAACCCCTAACCAAAGACCAAGTAAAACAGGTTACCCAACTTATGATAGACCAACTTATGGTCCAAATGAAAAAACAAGACGTTGAAATTATCGTGAGTGATAGCGCACTTTCGTGGCTCTCCGAAAAAGGATACGACCCAGCTTATGGTGCCAGACCTCTGCGGCGAATTATTCAAAATCAAGTTGAGGATTCTCTTGCCCGCAAAATCCTTTCCGGTGAACTACCCCGAGGAGGTAAGGTTAGTATCGGTGCCGATACTACTGGTCTTACTTTTACTTTGGTTAAATGAATTTTCCAAAAACTTTTGTAACAACAGTAAAAATATACCGTAAAGAGATTAGCTGGCCCACTAATTTAGCTGCGAACAACCCGAATTTTTGACTCTGGTTCGCCACCAAATTCGTGAGGGCTTGACAAATTGGGTTTTCTTTCGGATAATGGTAACTCATTAGTCCCAAGCGACTACTAAATTAAAAACCTGCTGTACTTCTGTCGGCAGGTTTTTCTTAGCCAAAATGGTTGAATATTTAAGTGCAGTTGTCAATAAAACAATATTAGAAAACCAAAAAAGTTTTGGTATCACTTCGCCGCTGAAAAAACTCCGGCTTCCGCTCCTTGCTTTAATCATCGTTGTTTTAGCTCTCGTAGGTTACTTAGCTTTTAAAGGCGGCGGCCACCCAGATGCTTCCATTAACAAAAGTTTCACTGTTTCCGCAAGAACTTCCACCGGTATTAGGGTAAGAGACGCAAATTTAAACGTCAAGTTAACTGACGCTACAATGGCTAACAATCTACTGGTCCAAAGTCACAAAGCAACTACTAGTAAAGGTAAGACTTTCCTTATTGTAGACATGGAAATTGAAAATAAATACGACGTCCCACTCTACGCACTACCAGTCGATTTATTCCGCTTAATTAGAGCCGATGGTGAGAAAATTGCTCCATCTGTTCACCAAGGAACTGTCGAGATAAGACCAATCTCTACTAAGAAAAGCAATGTTGGATTTGTTGTCGACCCGAACGGAAAAAACTTTAAACTCGAAGTTGGCGAGCTACTTGGCACAAAAGATGTTATTGAGATATTGTTTAAATAGTATTTGCGGCAGACTAAAAATATATGCTGGATCCATATTCAACAACTGAAATTAGTTCTACATTAATTTCTGAACTCAAGGAATCCTTAATCGGTAAAGATTACGGATCGATCGAGATTTATATAGAATCGGGGAGAGTGGTTCAAATAACCGAGAGGGTTATTAAAAAAACAAGATTAAACGAAACTAATAAAAAAGACGAGGTAGTTTATTGGAAACCGATAAGAAATCGTAAGTAACTTCTCAGCTCGATATAGTAGGGGATTGACAGGTAGTTTTGGGGTAACTTATAATCATAAACAAAAGTAATAGTTAGCCGACCGCAAACGGAGGCAGCTCTTCAAAGATTTGGAGAAGCTGCCTTTTGGTTTTCTTAGATTAGGTTACGAAACTAAACTTGAAAGGGGGTGAAAACATGGAAAAAAGAAAATTAATTTATGCTGCATCAAGTGCTTTTGCTGCTTTGGCTTTCTCATTGACACCAGCTCTCGCAGCTGAAGCTTCTAACTCTACAACCGGTGCAGAATCAGACAACGATGCTAGTGTTGACACAACTAACTCTGCTAGTATTTTGCAGACTAATACCCAAAGAGTCAGCAATGATATCTCTGTTAATGTAAACACTGGTGACAACAGTGCTGACAAGAACACCGGTGACGGTTCTGTAAGAACTGGTGACGCAAGCTCTTCAGTTAGCCTTTCAAACTTAGGCAACAAGAACTCTGCAACCCTTTCTTTCTCAGGCGCTGGAGACAGCTCAGCTTCTAACGATCACACTGGTTACAACTCAGACAACGATGCCAGCGTTAGCGTTGACAACGAGTTAGATCTAACCCAGGCAAATGACGCCTACGTAAGCAACCGAGTTTCCGTAGACGTAGACACTGGTGACAACAGTGCTGACAAGAACACCGGTGACGGTTCTGTAAGAACTGGTGACGCAAGTGCCGATGTTTCGATTGAGAATATGCTCAATAAAAACAAGTTGACCGTGAACATGGCCGACAGTGGTGACCCATCAGCTTCTAACTCTACAACTGGTGCAAAGTCAGACAACGATGCTAGTGTTGACGTAAGTAACGATGCCGACGTTTTACAAACAAACGATCTTTCAGTTTGCAATGACGTTGATGTTGACGTTGAAACTGGTGACAACAGTGCTGACAAGAACACCGGTGACGGAAGTGTAACTAGCGGTGATGCTGCTGTTACAGTGGATGTTTCCAACTCTGGAAACACTAACTCAGCTTCGCTCAATGATGCCGGCGATCCAGACAACCAGGTCTCAAATGACCACACTGGTTTTGACTCAGAAAACGATGCTGATGTCAGCATCGACAATGAATTAGATCTGACTCAAGCGAATGAATCCGACATTTACAACTCTGGTGATGTATCGGGAGACACTGGTGACAACAGTGCTGACAAGAACACCGGTGACGGCAAAGTCACAACTGGTGACTCTTCTGACGTTGACGTTTCTGTTTCAACCGACGTCAACTCTAACAGCCTTAAATAGGCTTTAACTTATCTCGGGATCTTGCCCCCAGTTGGGGGCAGGACCCGGATAAGCAGAGCTTGCGTCCTACGGACTAAAGAAATAGTTGTAAGCAGACAAGAGACTAAATATCTTGCCTGATTATAATTGACTACAATAATGATAAACAAAAAACTTAGTAAGAATTTATTAGCAGTAGTTTCAGCTTTATTAATCACTCTTGGCCCCTCGTCAATGACCGCCAGCGTAGTTTACGCTGCTCCTGCATTGCCTTCTGCACCAAGCACACCAACCAGCCCAGAGCTACCAACAGTGGAGACGGCAACACCAGACCAACCGTCTTTACCATCTTCCACAGACAGTAGCAGTTCTGGAACACAGTCCACCCCAGACAATACCCAAACAATCGACCCTTCGGTAGACGCGGGGGATCAAACTGGAGAAGTGGGTACACCCCAAAATACATCGCTGCAAAGTGTAGATCCGTCAAGCGAGTCAACCAGTTTGGATAGCCTAGCTGGAAATGATACCACCGGCGCCGGTTCAGATAACAGCGCTAGCTCTAACACCAACTCTTCTTCAGATCTAACCATCAACAATAACTTCTCGGGGGATAGCACTGTCTACGCCAACGCAAACACAGGGGACAATACATCTGATAAAAACACTGGGGACGGTCAAATTATATCTGGAGACTCCGACTTAGTACTAACCGCTCTTAATGTTGATAACAATGTGAATGTCGGCACTCAAGTATTCAATGTTTACGATGATCAAACTGGTGATTTGTTAGTTAACTATAATAATGTAAAGCCAATTTCCAACTCACCAAGCTGTGGTAACAATACTTCCTCAAACCAAACAACCGGTAGTTATTCAAGCAACGACGCTTCAACCACCTGTACAGATCAAAACACTCTCTTAATAGATAATAATGGAAACTTGGTAAATAACTACTACTTAAGCGCAAACACAGGGGACAATTCCGCCAGTAAAAATACTGGTAACGGCTCCGTAACAACAGGTGACGCAAATGTCGCTCTTAACGTGATTAACTTCTTAAACAATACTTTCTTAGGTGGAGCAGGGCAGTTGCTTTTGGGAGTGGTAAATGTTTTTGGAAAACTTTCAGGTAATATTGTTTTAAATATGCCTAGTGGTGGAAGCACCGCCAGTCTTGGATCTAACTCGTCCACTGCAGCTAACAACAAAACTGGTTCCGGTTCAGATAATAGCGCTTCCACTACGACTAGCAACACTAGCGATCTTTCCTTAAATAATAATCTGAACTTAGCGAATAACATTAAACTTTTTGGTGACACGGGCGGCAACGATTCTGGAGAAAACACTGGTTCCGGGTCAACTTCTACTGGAGATGTCAATTCTAATTTGAAGGTTACAAATATCGGTAATACCAATGGCATTGGGGATGGAGGCACTTTGTGGTTAGTCCTGGTAAATAACTTAGGAAAATGGACCGGTCAGGTGTGGGGTTTTGATAGCACTGGTACAGCTTCACCTTTCTTCACTTTTTCAATTGGTACTGATGGGTCTCTTAATGCCGGGACGGGTGCTGGATCAAAAAACAGCTCTTCCAACACAACAACAAATTCTACAAGCGCCACCCTAAACAATAACGCAAATGTGAAGAACAATATATATATAAACGCCAACACTGGTGGCAATAGCGCCGAGGAAAACACTGGCAATGGGACAATAAAAACAGGGGATGTAAACGTTGCCGCTAATATCTTGAACATGATTAATAACAACTTCATTGGAACGCGTTTTGTTGTTACCATCGTCAATGTGTTTGGTAGTTTCCTAGGCAACGTTTTCCCAGGCGGCAGCGCCCAAGAGCAAAAAGCGATTAAGATCGGTGCGGGGACTTCGGTCGCCATCGAAGCCGGCGGTGTTGTTCGAACCACCACCAGCGTTCCACCAACAACTGGCTTTGTTTCACCTAGTCAAGAGGTCAAATCAGAATCCAAGGCAGGCAGTGGAGCCCTCGTTTCTGACTTGACTAGTCTCGCCACAAATAGTAGTGTAAACTCAATAACAAAAGTTGTCGGTAAAGACTCACCATCACTAAAAGATTACTGGTGGGTAATTGTACCTTTATTAATATCTGCCGCATCAATAACTGCCAGAAAGAGGTTTGTATGGAAAAGTCGCTAAAGGACCTGGCCATAAAATTTAGCATTGCTGCCGCCGCTTTTGGAGCATCATTAATAATCGCTCCAAACGCTTTTGCTGCCACTGCCGACAATTCTAACACTGGAGCTGACTCAACCAACACGTCGTCGGTAGATGTCAGTAATAGTGTAAACATAGTTTCGGAGAACAACGCGTACATTAGTAATAATATTAGTATTAACGCAAACACTGGAGGCAACAGTGCTGATAAGAACACTGGGGACGGCAGCGTTACAACTGGCGATATAAATGGTAGTGTAACCATTATTAACGATGTAAATTCAAACAGTTTGAACACTTCGAAATTCCACTGCAGTGGTGTTTGCAAGTTCTCAGCAAATGTAAATGCTTCAAACAGCCACACTGGGGCAGACTCTGAAAATAACGCTTCAGTAAGTGTGGATAACGACGTGACGATTACTCAAACCAACGAGCAGGCTATTTCCAACTCTGTCGGTGCGGACCTTAACACTGGAGAAAATTCCGCTGACAAGAACACCGGTGACGGCAGCGTAAGAACAGGCGATATAAAATTCACGGTGAAAGTAAAAAACAGCGGAAACACAAATGTTATTGGTGGCCCCCAAAACCCACCCGTAACACCCTCAACACCGACCCCTTCAAAACCGGTGAAGAAACCGGAAGAAGGCCAAGTTTTGGCGGCGTCTAGATTACCAAACACTGGCGGGAAACTACCGATTATGCCCAGTTTGGCTCTCATTCTAGCAGGGTTAATGTTGAAGAGTTTGGAAGAAAAATTAAGAGCTCGGTTTCTTCCCGAAAGACATTAATTAACTATTTTGACATTTGGCAGAAAGACCCCCGAGCAATCGGGGGTCTTTTCGTTTAAACCCAGGCGGCGACAATAGCTCCCATTACTGCAATAGAAACCAGTTGGTTACCAGCATCAATTAGATAAAGCTTTAAGGGTTTACCGCTAAAAACATAGTTAACCCCCATGGTGGTGGCCACAAAACCAAGCCAGACCCAAAAGCCGGCGACAGCGCCTTCTTGATAAGTTTTGGCCCCGGCGTAATCGACTAAGTGAGAAAGAATATAAGCGGTGATTAAAGCCGCGATAAACGACACGGCGTAACCGCGCATGGCGTCTGGGCCTTTAGCGTCTTCTGGCCTTTTTCCAGTTAATCCCATCCAGACTTTGCCAAAAAGTGGTCCGTACCAAATAAATCCAACCACCATGCTGGCAACAGCTGCCACTAAAACCGCTAGATAATTAATAGTTACTGCAGGCATCGTAAAGTTTCACCCCCTTCCAAATATCACGAAAATTCTATTCTCCGATAGCTAAATAGTCAATACACCCAAAAATTGACCTAGTTTGATATAATAACACTGCTCAATCAATTACCGTGATGAATCGAAAGGAGAAAGGGTTGAACGGAGAAAATCTACTTCTCGCTAAGTGGGACGAAATAGCATCTGTCCTGAAAGCAGAAATCGATCCACATACCCGGGATATTAAGGTGCAGGAGGGAGACCTCGTTCTATAGATTTTCAGAGCAGGTGCGGCAAACAACAACTTATCCTTCTTACACATAAAGGAAGGCAGCCGGCCAGTTGGACCAATGATCGAATACGGCCCTGTCCTAGATGTTGGATTTGAAAGAGACCATGAGGAAGACCCTGACGGGAACGTAGTAATCATCGAATTAGGACAGGAATTGATCTGGGATGTAGAGATCTACCGCGATACAAAAGTTACACTCAGCTCGCCCTAGTAAAGATTGCTGCTGGCAGACCTTGGGTAAACCAAGTTTAGGCCAGCTTTTTTCTTTTTCAAGATTTTTATAACTTGAATCTAAAAACACCAATATTGATTGGTATCTCAACCTATTTTTGACACTTTACCTACAAAGTCCAGGGGCTAGGAGGCTAGCGATTTTCAACATTAATTGCCACTTTTGCCTTATCTAACAGTCTTTTTGGTAATTTTACGGAAGTAACTCCAGAAAAAATTTTTCCAATAAAGTGGAAAAAGAGAATAGCCCCAAACTAACTAAGGGAAAATAAAGTCTGCTTCAGGCAGGGGAAATAAAATTTTATAAATATATCCCGGTGGGGAGCCTAGTAACATGTCGCATAAGATACATTGTGCGACGTAGTATTAAATTGAGTCTGGATCAGTAAGAACGAGAGAAGTGGCGTTAGGGAAAAGGAAAAAATTTGTCTTGTAGTTTATTTAAAACACTTTACACTTCTATAAGTAGTCGTCTTTTATTCAAAGTCGGCACCTGGGCTATTACAGGACGTCGTTTTTAGCTTTCTTAAGCGCAGAGCGCGAAGCGATCTTCAGTCCGAAGGGCGCAGATCGCAAAGCGATCTATTTTGCTTGTTACTACGATCAATATTTTAACTTTTACCCTTGAAATATTTATAATTTGCTACCCATATAGACGTAAGAGGAAGTAGCACTCTACCAAGAGGTGCGTCAGCACCGAAAGTCTTTCGGGTTTTTTTGGATCGGGCGATTAATTTAGTAATCTGTACTACACCCTATAGTTCAAACTTTCCACACATGAAAACTAACTATATCACACTACATCACTATCCAGCTCAGCAATAATTGCAATCCTCCAAAAAGGGGACTCGCCCGCCCCACTCCTCTACTCTAACTCGCCTGCCCGCTTTTTTTACTTTTGACTTTTGAATTTTTTAATTTGCTAACCTCTCCAACTAGTAGTTATAATTAAAAACAGGAAGACTGCCCCAGACACAAAAAGATACTCTAGCAATGTATTTCTTTTCAAATCATTCTTCATATCGTGCTGAAGAATGCCCAGCAGCACGTAAACTGCGGCAGTTAAAGCAAGACCCACCTTGGCTGGGTTTAGAGGCCAGAATGTAAATGCAAGAGCAATTTGCCCAAGAATAAATCCACAAACAACGGAACCAACAGTTATATGCGGGCTTGGTGTTTCTTCTAGCTCAATTTTCCAGAGAGCTTGGGTGAAAAGTAAAATACCCACTAACATTACGGTAGCTGCAAAAGCCCAGAAAGGAAGCCCCAAACCAGAAAGCAAGGAAAACATCGCAAAGGAAACAAATAACGTCCCCAAGTATGAAACCGTGTTAGCTGCCCGTATAAGCGGGATATTTCTTTCCGCCGAAACGTTGAATATATTTTCCGAAAGAAGAAGAATATACACTAATACACCGAAGATGATACTTAAAATTAAACGCACGGAATTTGACGGGTTAAATTGAAATATGAAAATGGCGAAACTGGCTGTTAAAAAGGTTGGTAAAATAAAAAGAGTTAAAAATTCAAAACCGGAAACGTCTTTGAAAATTGACCAGGCAGATAAAACATAGCTGGCTACTATGGCCCCCGACATAAGCCACAAGCGCATACTTTGATCCGCAAATGGAAAAAAATAGAGAGCGATGGACAGCAAAAAACTGGTGGTTACTATTTTTTGCCGTTTTGTTAAGAACATGGAAAGATATTTTAGCTCAAAAGCTTCTGCTTTGACAAGTGGCAGATAGCAACTGCGACGGCGTCATAAGCATCGTCGCGAAAGCGATTTACCTCTTTTCCTGATTGATCGGTCGGTTTACGAAGATTTGTAACCCCCAACAATCTTTTAACAGCATTCTGAACAGTCTTCTTATCACTTCTTCCGTGATTTGCTACTTCTAGCTTAACTTCTAAACCCGTATATTCGTAAAAATCCACCTTCGCTTCCGCCGCCGCTAACATTACTACCCCTCTCGCCTGCCCCACCGCCATTGCCGTTCTGGCATTTATGCCGAAGAAAAGTCTTTCCGCAATTAAAGCTTCTGGTTGGTATTTACGCAAAACTTTTGCTAGCTCTTTTCTAAGCCGCAGAAGTCTATTAGGCATTTCCTCTTCTGGTTCGGTTAAAATACAACCAAACTCAACTAACTTTAGCCCATTAATTTTTTTCTTGCCGTTTAACTTAAGAGTTTTTAATTTTCCCTTTTGACTTTGGTGCTCCACTACTCCCCATCCGGTCGTAGCCGTACCTGGATCAATACCAATAATTCTTGACATACTTTTTAGTCTCCTTTTAGATATCTAAGTCAAAATTACGTCGAGCAAGGTTCGCCATAATTATCATGTCGTCTCCTTTTGCAGTATTTCGTCGGAAATGTCATAGTTTGAGTAAACTTTCTGGACATCTTGCAGCTGATCCAATTTATTTACCAGACTTAAAACTTTTTCCGCTTTTTCTGAATCTTCAACTTTTACTAGATCTTTAGGTTTCATTGAAAGTTCGGATCCAGAGACGGCAAAACCGGCATCCTCTAATCCTTTTTTAACTTTTTCAAGGTCTCCTGGTCGGCAATAAATGGCGGCTACCGGCTCCTCCACCTCAACATCATCGGCACCGGCATCTGCCGCGGCCAAAAGTAGTTCGTCCGCATTGGTAACTTTCTCAACATCAATTTCTCCGGTTGGGGTAAAAAGATACGAAACACTCCCCAACCCTCCAAGCGAACCTCCACCTTTCTCAAAAGTGCTTCTTACTTCTTGAGCGGTTCGTAATTTGTTGTCGGTTAAGGCTTCTACAATTATCGAAACTCCGGCTGGCCCAAAGCCTTCGTAAACCGCTTCTTCGATTGCCACTTGATTACCACCCTTCCCTACTCCCTTATCTATCGCCCGCTGGATATTTTCTTTGGGCATATTGATACGCTTTGCGCTCTCCACAGCGAGACGGAGTTTGAAATTTGTCTCTGGGCTCTCACCGCTCTCACGGGCCGCGATTGTGATGGCGGCGGCCGCTTTAGCAAACGCCTGCCCCCGCTTCGCATCTGCGACCCCCTTTTGCCTTTTTATAGTCGACCACTTACTGTGCCCAGACATTTACAACCACCTCTTTGAATATACCGACATACTAAGATTTTACCATAAAAAGTCCTAGAAAAATTAAATTTGTCAATGTAGCCAAGTCTGCCAGTATTTTTGTCAAGACTTGACACTTCTTCTCCTCTAGCTTTATTCTTATGTGAAACTATGTCTGACGCGCAGTTGGATCCGAAAACTCAAGAAGCAATTGATGCCGCCCTAACCCAAGATTGGGAAAAGGCAGTGGAGCTGAACACTAGCCTCGTAAAAAATTATCCAGATGATGTTGACTGTCTAAACCGTCTTGCCCACGCTTATACGGAACTCGGTCAAATTAACAAATCCCGTGCCAGTTATAAACAAGTTTTAAAAATCGACCCTTACAACAATATATCTACTAAAAATCTGGCCAAACTTGCCAGTGTAAGAAAGAAGGATCTGAAGGTTGCCGTACCGGCGGAAAACACCAGAACAGAAATTGTGAGCCCAGATGTCTTTCTCGAAGAAGCCGGTAAAACTAAGGTTCTGGCTCTAGTTGACATTGCCATGCCGAAAGTTCTGGCCGCAATTCGCATCGGCGGCCAATTAACTTTAGAACCACGCCACGACGATGTAGTCGTCCTGACTCAGGATGAAAAACGTTTGGGAAAAGTGGAAGCCTATTGGGCCAGTATCCTTGCTAAGTCTTTACGAGCCGGCAGCGAGTTTAGTGCGGTTGTAAAATCCGTGGGGATAAAAGGCAGTTCGGCTGATTCTTCGATTTCAATTTTTGTGAGAGAAACCGTCCGCTCGCCTAAAATAAAAGAAAATATTTTTCCGGTGTTGGCGAATAATTTCACCCCCTACGTGCGCGAAGAGACTTTAGGGTTTTTGGCGGATAATAATCATGCTGAAGAACCCGAAGAACATTTAGATTCTAGCCAAGATTCGGCTGCTAGTTCTGGCTTTAAGGATACCAACCCCGAGCAGCCCCAAACAAGTTCTTTAGAGACTCTTGCCGAGCAAGAATCCGCCGACCCCGGCTACGAAGACGAGTAACTCGTAAGTTATTTTTTGTAGACGCTTTGGCGGTGGATAATTGATACGATATAAATTTTCTTTTTGTCTACGGTAAATGTAATCCTGTAAGGCCAAGCCCTAACCGCGAATAAACCTTCAAACTCACCACGAAGTTTTTTGGAAAAAACGAATGGGTCGGTTTTTAGTCTTTCAAAAATACGATTGATTTTACTTTTATCTGAGAAAGATAGTTTTTCGTACTGGCGAGAGGCTTGCTTGGTTAAGAAAAGTCTGAACATTTATTCTTTGGCGCTTTTCCATTCCACTACCTCACCCTTTTTTAAATCCAAAAGTCCTTTTCGAATAGACTTTACTTCTTCATTATTCTCTAAAATATTCAAAGTCTCTTCCCAACCCTCTAATTCATCGATGCTAATTAGAGCCACTTTAGACTTGCCCTTTTTAGTAATTATCACTCGCCTATTGGTTTCTTCAACTTCATCAATAAGCTGTGTAAGTTTTGCCCTCGCTTCAGTAGCGGGAATAGTATTAGTAGACATACACCAAACTTTACAGAAAAATGTAAAAAATGTCAATATCCTAAGCTCATCCTAATCTAAGTTGAAGGATTAGTTAAAGAATTTGCTTGCAGTGCTTGCTTTGGGTTTAGCGAAGAGAACTAGTTGAACTTGAAGGTCGAAAGCATTAAATTAAGTATGTGAAGTATGGTAGTTTTATCAGAGGGATTTCCTCCCCAAGTTGGGACAAAAAAGTAAACATTATCACCTTTCTTAAGCACTACAGCTATTTCTTCTGAAATGTTACCTTCAGCAACCGAGGTTGCTCTTAGTGCCTCGACACCATCTATTTTAATTGTGGACTTGGATTGAAAAATAGTCCCTGATGGCATGTAAACGTTTTTCAATTCCTCATCTAAAGTACCACCAGAGGCTTTTCTTACATTTATTGATATATCTTTATATATTACGCGACCACGAGTGAAATAAAGATTATTATCTGAAGATACAAATGTAACCCCACCTTTAGCTGTCCCACTACTATTCTTGGGATATTCTTTGACACCAAAATATTTGGGATATTTTACAGAAAATCCAAGCTTAGAGTTTGTAAATGTTTTCCAATCTGCAGTTTCGTCTTTAGGTGTGGTATTAGTTGTTGCAGTCGGTTCGGCAGTTGATGTTTGGCTTTGGACATACCAGTAAATACCGCCCCCAATAATTGTAACTGCAACTAGAATAGTGATAACAACACCAATTATCTTTTTCCAATTAATCCCGGAGGTAGTTGCGGGTGCGTTTGATTGCGGTGCGTCTTCAGGCATAAGTTAATTATACGCTAACCCATTTTTTTAGGCAAGCTCGTCCTCGGCAACGCCGGCCGGCCTTTGAGGTTTCGGCTGCTCCGCCGCTTTTACTTCTGGAGCCGGTGGTGCTGTTGGTTGTGCTGCCGATTGTGGTTGTACCTTCTCTTTTACTTCAGGGCTTGCGGCGGCCACCGGAGCTATTTTTTCTTCCTCCCTTTCTTTAACTTCTTTGGTTGGCGGAGCACTTTGAACCGGAACTACCTTTTCTTCTTTACGTTCTTCCTTGGGAACCTCCACTTTCTCTACCGGAGCTTCCTTTTTTGGCGGGGCTACTGGAGCTTTGGCTGCCTCTTCTTTTTTCTTTTCAATCACATGCTTAGGTGAAGGCTTGTGCGCAGGCTTTTTCTCTTCTTCTTTTTCTTTTGTCTCTACCCTATCCGGCTTTTCTTCTTTAGGTTCTTCGCTTACCGCTCCTACCGAAACTTCTGGGACTGTGGGTTTTTCACGCACCGGTGGTTCCTTACCAACTGCCGCTTCTACCGCTCCCCAACCAACCTGCAAGTTTTTTGCTGGTAATATTAAAACTACTTCATCACCGACGGCAACATTAAAATGGTCGACGGCGGCAGGAAGAACTCGGTAAGAGCCCTCGGGTGTAACCGCGTGAAACTTTCCGTCTTTTTTGGTCAGAACTCCTTTAGTCTTGTAGCGTTTAACGTGTTCAAGCTGCTTAAATCTTTTTTCTTTACCTTCCTCAACTAATTTAAGGACATCGCCCACCACTAACAAACTTTTGGATGCATAATTTGCCGGTACCGGATACTTTTCGCCGGTCTCCGCTACCATACTCTCACCGTCAAAAGCACCGGTCACTCCGGGAAGAACTTTTTTCTCGACGGCTCCCCTCTCTCCTCCCTGCTCCAAATCGTTAAGAAGCTGTTTGGCGAGCCTAATGCTGCTCTCCGAGGCCGAAAGCGCCTGACGAATCAATTCAATCTGTTTGGCCATACTTTATTACCTCCTTTTGAACTAATAACCATGAACCAAGAACCAACCTACTCTTTTGGCACAGTCTCTGATGAAATAGCCGCTTCCTCTTCTTGTCTAGTCCCCTCTTGTTTGCGTTCTTGGATAACACTTGCCGGCTCAGGAAATCTAAAAATTTCCACTTCCTCACCTTGTTTCATGTTAGGTAGTCCGGGTACATTTTCCCGAACAAATGGCTTTGGCGCGGGTGCTGCCGGTGCCGGTGTTACAGGCATCGCCGGGCCCACACTCGTCGCAACCTCGATAGGAGCCTCTCTTCGTTCACCGTCAACCGGAACTTCTTGCACTTTTACTTCTTCCTGTACCGCCCAGGGGGGAGGCAATGGCGGCGCCCCTGGCCGAAACTTCGTCTCGGTCCATTTTTTAATTACTTTTTCAATTCGTTCAACATCCTTGCCGTATTTCTGGCGCGAAAGGGCTACTGCCCTATCTCTTAGTCCAGTCGCATCTGCAAACGACGGTAAAGACCGCGCGGAAAATGGCTTCGAGGATTGATCATCCACTTGGAGTTTTAAGTACATTTCGTAACGACCAAGATTTATTATGTCGTTTTCCAAAAATACTGGCGTGAACTCTCTTTCTAAAAAGTGGGCGTCTGTCGGCCCAACTCCAAAGGATATCAACGTGCCGACGTTCCCAAAAACTGCGTCTTTAACCGTCTCCGGCATTTGTTCGATATACTGGTGAGTTATAGTAAGATCCAAACGATATTTTCGGGCCTCAGATAGAACTACTGCAAAAGAATCGGTCGCAAAATTCTGAAACTCATCAGCGTAAAGGAAAAAATCGCGCCTTTGTTCCTCGGGAATATCTACTCTGCGCATCGCCGCAAATTCAAGCTGGGAAACAATCATTGCACCGAGAAGCGAAGTGTTGTTGGATCCAATTCTACCGGTTGCCAAGTTAACAAAGAAAATCTTACCGCCGTTAATTATCTCATCAACTTTTATTGTACTTTTAGGCTGTCCAACAATATTTCTAATTAACTCAGAATTCAAAAATTGGCCGACTTTGTTTTGAATTGGGCTGATTGCCTCGGTAATAAGACGCTCATTTCCTTCCATTCTCGCAAACTCATTGTTCCAAAAAGCTTTCATTTGTGGGTCGCTAATAAGACCGACAATATATTTACGGTAATCTTTATCAGTCAAAAGTCTGGTGACGGAAAGTAGCGAGGTGTTCGGCACCTCAAGCAAAGTGAGAATACAATTCTTCAAAATATACTCAAGCCTTGGACCCCAGCTTTCCGCAAAATATTTTTTAAAGACATCGACAAGGGAATCCGCCATCAGGGTTCTTTGTTTTGGATCCACCATTTCCAACATGTTAAGAGCCACTGGGTAGTCGGCATCCGCAGGGTTAAAAATTACTACGTCGTCAAGACGGTTTTGCGGGACGAACTCCAAGAGTTCATCGATAAGTTGGCCGTGAGGATCCAGTACCGCCACTCCTTCACCAGCGCGCATGTCTTGAATTACCATGTTTTTAATCAAGGTACTCTTCCCAGTACCCGTTTTTCCAACAATGTACATGTGCTTGCGGCGATCTGGCTTTTGAATACCAAATTTTACTTGGACATCGCGAAAGATTGTCTCCCCCACGATGTTAACATTCGTTGTTGGTAGATTTAGTGGCGGCTCCCCTTTCTTAGCCCTTGTCCAAGAAATTGTCGGCGTCTCCACACTAATATTTGGCAAGTGGAAAATGGACGCAAGTTCCTCAATATTAAGAATATAATCTCCGGAGTGGGGTTGGGGCGGGAAAAGCCTTTTTTGATAAGCCGTTAGTAAAGTTGAGGGCTCGGCTGCCTCAAAATCCTGAACGAACCCGTTTAAACTAGCCGTCGAGAACTGTTTAAATGAAGCGACAACACTTGAAAGTTTGTGGACCGCTTCTTCTTTAGAACTTCCCAAAGCGACAATTCTAATTTTCACCTCAAAGCCCAATTTTGAAAGCTTATTTTCAATCATCTTAAGATCTAACTCTTGTCCTGCCGAAAGTTTGGGTGGCGGAGCCGGGCGCTCTGGCCCAGGTGGAGGTTGCGGCCCCCGGGCAATGTAAGGAAAAATATTAGCTCCAATTGAAACTATGTGTTTTCCAACATCGACCATTATATCTTGGGGTTGAATGCTAATTGGAGAAAGACCATCTCGAACCATCTTCACGTAGTCATGGCCTCGCTCTTGCCAAAAATCGTCAACTGGTCGAATAAGGTATTGGATCCAAGCTTGCTCAATTGGTTTTTGCGTGGCCAGAGCACTAGTTATAGCGGACAATGGGTCTACCTCAAAGTCCCGAAAAGTTTTAATTGGAAATGTAAAATCTTTGGCCAAGTCCAGTTCTGTAGCGGCAACGTTCGCCTGCGACCCAACACTTTTGGTGTAGTCAATTGCTTCTCTTATCTCCGCGTCCGGATATTGGGCGTAGATTTGGGATTCAACAAAATTTTTAAAGGTAACTGGCGTATAAACGTAAAAGCGCACTCCTTCTATGGAGGAGGCCATTTCCAGGGAAAAATGTTCTTGGGCACCGGGAGTAAAACGCAGTAGCCCGTGCAAGGAGGCAAACATTTGTTCAGCGGCTATGGGGAGACGTTCGTTTTCACGTGGGAGTTGGATAGAAAGAAGAATTCCTTCTTCAATGTCGGATTTTTTTATACCAAGCTCACTTTTGCGTGCTTCTCTCCAAGCCCACAAAAACGAGATAAAAACGGCGATTGCTATTAAAAATATAAACATTTATGTATTTTTAGCCCATTTTGCCTGCGGGACTAGACCTCCCTTTTTACTCTCCTCCCTTATATAGGGATTGAAAAAATGATACTCCTTTCAACCTAAAAAGTCAATGACATTCCAAAAGAAAACCCCTGCCGATAAAATCGTACAGGGGTGTGTTGTTCAGGTTAAATTGGTACCGCAGCGCACCTAGTACCTTTCGATTGTATTGCTACTGCTACTCGAAACAGGAAAAGCGTTCTCGGTCGCTTATCGTACCCAAGCTCTGGTGCCACTGGGTCTCCTGGAAAAGTCTCCCTCACAGATCCAAGAGCTAAGATTTTCATGTGCTTTTGGACGTCTTGGTATTGCGCACCAAAAGCCAGAAGCTCCAAGATTTCTGCCGGCCTAAGGCCTTTCTTGTGGAGGACCTCTCTAACCTCGTCAGGACTCATTTTATCTTGACCCTTAAATCTGACAAGGTGAAAATCCACTTCCCTGGTACCCCTACGCCGTCCCCCATGAAGTTTGGTAACCGTGGGATCGTAGTAGTCATAGTTTCCAAACGCGGCCATCTCACCAATACTCGCACCGTAGTCTACCATGACTGGGAAGACAAGATCATTTGTTAGGTGAGGCCACCAACTCTCACTTACCCTCAGACACCCATCGAGTGCTCCCTGAAGCGAGCGTTGATCTTCGATCCACATTAACGCGGTTTGTGGATCGATGTGCCTTGGTAGTTGGCGTACTACTGAACCGGCAAATTCGGCCCATCGTTCGAGTGTTGTTGAGGCTGTACCGTTTGTCACGGCTGTTCCTCTCTTTCTCTTTTTGGATTTTTGCGATCGTTCGTAGTTTCTATTTTTTAAGAAACCATCAAACTCCCCTTTCTAGAAGTTATGGGCTATCTATAACACAAGTATGTATTTTCTGTCAAATTAATTTAAATTATGGAAAATTTACTAAAAATGGGTTTAAAAACGAGGAAAGCCCCCGAAGGGGCTCTTCTCATTAAGAGTGACATTAGACCGCTCTGCGGCCGCAGGCACTTCTAAAAAACAAAAGGACGCCCGAAGGCGTCCTCTTGATTTAGGAGTGACTAATTTTGGTCACTCCTCGGAAGAAAGGAGAGAGATCGACTACATAATAGCACATCAAAAACAAAAAGTCAAGTTTTACTTTCCGTAAAAAATCTTTCCGAAATCATCTCCAAGAATTACTTTTACATCCGCTCCGGAAGATATTTTTCCCATCTCCAATTTAACACCCAGAAAATCGGCGATTCTTTGCGCCGCCCGTTGTTTATCCGACCCGGCGATTACTTTTGTCTTTGGTTCTGCCCCACCAAAACTTAAGGAACTGGTTCCTAAATTATCAACTACCCTCGCCAATAAACTGGCACCTATATTTGAATTTATTTCCACTAAAGCGTTTTCGTTAGACACATTATTATCTAATGCCGCTTCTTTGAGCGCGTTATCAACCGACTGGATGTCAAACTGCTCATTACTGCCAACAGCAGTCGCCAAATCAAAATATTGGATCTTTTCTTCCCCAAGCCCCTTGAAACTTTGGGCAAGCCGAAAAATGTTTGTCAGTGAATAATCCGTTTTCATGTGAACGTCCAACCATTTTCGATACGAGAGAAATTTAAACAAAAAACCTGGAAGGGCCATCTTCTTTTTAGTAGCGTCGATCGATCCTTGACTGAAACTTACCTCACCTCCCTGGAAAACAAAGTAGCCGTCGATTGGCAAAGCGGTAAGTTCTTTTAGCAGAGTGTAAGTCGAATCAAAACCTCCGTTAAAGTAGGGTTTTTCAGAATAGGCTACCTTTAAACTCATAAATTTTCCGCCGCCCGAATACACCTGAGCCTCAACCGGTACCTCTATTATTGAAAGGTTATCTCTCGAGGGATTGAATGAAGCAATCGCGGCTTCCTTAAGCTCGTCCCTATCAGATAATAATAAGAGTAGTATATTTGTTCTAGATTGATTATTTATTCTACTGTTGCTGGCTAAATTAGAATGTATCTGTTCAAAGGGTTTGTTGATAGCCCCAACCCAAGAAGGTATTCTAAACAGAAAGTTACCGAGCGCCAAAAGGATAACTGCCAGAAAAAATAGTCTTATTAACTTACCGACTCTTCGCTTTTTATTCACGAGGCTCCAGAGACTTTTTTTATTTTTTATACCAAGGTCAAGTGGGGCTTGGGCAGGTATTCTCATATTGAAATTTTTTACGATATTTCTATCTTCTTTTCCAGCTCCGCTAGGTGTTTTTCGCGCAGTCTCCCGCTAGTTAGATCTTTAATATGGCCCTCTTCCAAAAGACTGGCTACAAAGTAGCTACTTAAAATTCTCGGTATTATTACGTAATCTGCACCCTCTTCATAAAATTTTAAGGCGGAAGACACTTCTGCCGCCGTCACCACTACCGGCGCCTTAACATGTAGCTGCCTAACAACCTCCAAAAATTCTTGGGTGTCGGCAGGGTCAAACATAGTTGAAATTATTAGGCTCGCCTGCGGAAGGCTCGCTTTTTCGATTATCTCTTCGTCGCCTATCTCACCGAAAAGCACATCCACCCCCTCATCTATCAGATGACTAACAATTTCTGGGTTAAAATCCACCACCAACACTTCCCTCCCCTGTTCCTTTAACTCTTTTAGAATCTCCGAGCCAAGTCTTCCGGCTCCAACTAACAAAACGTGGTCGGAAAACTCTTTTTCGTTTTCCAAAACTTTTTCACTCTCCCCTCGCGTCGGAAATACAGGAAGATATTTAGACAACCTTTTATAAACCCGCGTACTTTCCAAAATAACGTAGGAAGAAGCGGCGATTGTAATAATACCAACTAAAGTAACTAGGTTGACTACCCCTTGCGATATGTGACCAACTTTATACCCCAAAACAACCAGGATGAGGGAAAATTCTGATATTTGGGCTGTTGCAATTCCCGTCATAAAAGACGTTCTTTTTCGAAAACCAAGATAGCCCATTATTATCATCAGAATTAAAGGGTGCCCGATTAAAACAAAAAGGGAAAGCAACACCGCCGGTACAATCACGCTAAAGACTCCAGCAAGAGATATCCTTAAACCAAGGGTTATGAAAAATATGACAATGAAAAGGTCTCGTAGCGGCCGAATCCTTGAAGCGATTTGGTGCTCCTGCGGAAGTTGCGAAAGCCCAACACCAGCTACGAATGATCCGATTTCGATTGAAAAACCAAAGGCGGCGGCGGCCGAAGCAAAAAGCATCGCCCAGGCTATTGAAGAGAGAAACAGTAGTTCGGTATTCTTAGCAACTGCCTTAAATAAGTAAGGTGCCAGCCACCGCGAAAAAAAGTAGGCGCCGGCCGCAAACACCGCCCCTTCGGCAAGGGTGATAACCAGATCTAAAGACGAAAATTGCGACTCCGTAAAAGAAGAAACTGCAATTAAAGCGACAATTGCTACCAAATCTTGGACTAAAAGAAATCCGACAACAATTTTTCCGTACAATGAATCCAAATCTCTTTTTTCCGTAAGGAGTTTGACAACTATAATAGTGCTGGAAAAAGTAAGGGCCAGACCGATGTACAAAGAAGCCACACTCCCAAAACCTAAAACCCGGGAGATTATAAACCCGAGGACGCCAGTAAAAACAATCTGCCCCAGACCAGTGAGAAAAGCGATTTTGCCAAGGTAGCGGACTTCATCAATTTTAAGTTCCAACCCGACAAGAAAAAGTAGAAAAGCAATACCAAGTTCAGAAAAGAAGCCAAAAGTATTGTGTACTTGCCCATTTTGGAAAATGCCAAAACTGGCGGCCAAAATGCCCGCCACTATGTAGGCCAAAATAAGTGGTTGTTTAAGGTTTCTGGCGACGGCTCCAAGAATAGATGCAGCCGCCAGTATTAACCCAAAAGCGAAAAATGCAGAAGACATTATTTAGTGATTAATTGATTTGTTAGTTGGCTAATTAGTATCTATTTTAACAAAGGTTCTGGAAAAAGAAAATGACGTCCTCCCCGACTGAAGTCGGGGTTGCCGACGTTTTCTCGCACTGATGAATCAGGGCTCGAAAATGGAAAGCGGCTTGCCGGGTCTTGAGCTAGGCAACTTCTGCCTAGCTAAGGGTTTTGTTTTGGAGTTTCTCGAGGACTTTTTGGAGGTCTTCTGGGAGTTTACTTTCAAAGTGGATTCTTTTCCCGGTCACGGGATGAATAAATTCTAAATACGCGGCGTGGAGGAATTGACGTGGGCTTAGCATTTTTCCACCGTAAAGTTTATCCCCAACTATTGGGTGACCGATATGGGCAAGATGGACCCGGATTTGGTGAGTCCGGCCTGTTTTCGGCTCTACTTCAAGAAGAGAAAACCCGCCTGCCGGACGGGCAGGCCCGCCTCGGCTCGCGCCGGGCGAGACGGGCCCGTCACCGATGTGTTTTATCAACCTGTAATAGGTATGGGCTGCTTTCCCATCTGCGGAGACAGTAAATTTTTTGCGGTTTACCGAGTGTCTCGCAATTGGCGCATCGATACCACCGAAATTTTTTTCTATCTTTCCTTGTACCAGGGAGATGTATTTTTTTTCAACTAAGCGCGCCTTAAACTGTTTTTTTAAGGATTCCAGCGCTTTTTCAGTTTTCGCCACGACGATTAGGCCACTGGTATCCTTATCCAGCCGGTGCACAATCCCCGGCCGCAAACTTTCGCCGACACTGCCGATACCCTTAAAATGATAAAGCAAAGCGTTAACCAATGTGCCGGATGGATGATCCAGAGTCGGGTGCGTCACCATCCCAGCATCTTTGTTGATAACCATAACATCAGGGTCTTCGTAAACCACGTTCAATGGAATGTTCTCCGCTTTTACCTCTTTTGAAGCTGGTGCCGGAATTTCGACCGTAACTTTATCACCCTTTACTGGTTTGTAAGATGGGTCGGCAGAACGCTCGTTGACTTTAATAAACCGCTCCCCTATTAATTTCTTTATTTGGGATCGAGAGAGATTTTTAATTTCGTGGGCCAGAAACAGATCTAAACGTTTAAGTTTCGGGGTAATCTTTACTTGTATCGTCCTCATTAAAAACCGTTACTTACCTTTACTTAGAAAGACTTTTATCTCATTTAAAACTTGGTCGGGGTTCAGAGCGCTTTTCACTAAATAACCGGAGGCTCCTAAGGAAAAACCTTCTTTGATGATAGAATCCTGACCCAAATTCGTAAGAAGGACTACGGGGCCATTGCCTTTCTTAGACTTTTTCTCTTGCGTTCGGCGCAGTATTTCTAAACCGTCAATTTTTGGCAGCATTATATCGAGAAGAATTAAAGCGTAACCCCCCTCGGTAAATTTATTTAAACCCACTTCTCCATCTTCGGCTAAATCGACGCTGTAGCCTTCACCCCGCAAAAGCTCATCGTAAAGTTCTCTTAAAAATTGGTCGTCTTCAATTACTAATATTCTTTCTGACTTTGCATCCGCCATATTAGTATAATAATAACACAATCAACGTCTTCTTAGCTTCTCTTCGCAATCCACACACAAAGATGCTGTCGGCATTACCGCCAGACGTTCCTCGGGAATTTTGTTCCCGCAATTTTTGCAAACCCCGTAAGTGCCGTCTTGAATTCTTTTTAGTGCCCCCTCCACAGCGGCAAGACTCTCCTTAAGACTCATTCTGGTAGCGACAATCCTATCGTGGCCCTCAGTCTCAGTTATCTCATCGTCTAGAGTTTTTTGCGAGCTTCTAGACGGAGACAAATAAGGATCTTCTTTTTTGTAATGATCAAGCTCACCAATTATTCGCTCTTTTTCTTCAGAAAGTTTCTTTTTCAGGCTGTCAAAATTCATTTACCTCCAGACTTTCAATTTTCGCAAAACTCGCCCGTTTACTGAAAGAATAAATTTTAAAGACCCGACAAAATCTTTCCGTAAACTCCTGTACCCCAGATAGTATAAGGTAAAAGCTGACAGCGTTGCAACTAAAAAGCTTGCCACTTGAGCGCTTCTTAAGCTACCTAGATAAGTGGAGTCGGCCCTAAAAAATTCGAAGAAGGCTCTTCCCAAAGCGAGAAAAAAACCGCTGTATAGGAAAACTCTACCGCTGCGAATCTCTGTAGCTTTCAAATTTTCTTCGTAAAAGTTCTTCATGATGAGAAATAAAACCGCGGCGAAAATTGCCTGGTAAAGAGCCGTCGGGTGTCTGGCTCCTTCAAGTCCGGGGATGATCACCCCCCAAGGCAGGAATGTCCTTGTTCCAACCTCCACTCCGCCTAAGAAAGCGCCGGTCTTTACCAAAGCGGTGGCGGCCAGAAGTGCTAGAGTGGCGAAATCGGCTACTTGAAAAAAAGGCCATTTCCACACTCTGGTGAGAATCAAACCAGCTATAAAAATACCGATTAATACTCCAAAAAATGAAAGCCCTCCCTCCCAAAAAGCAAAAGCAGATCTTGGGTTTTCGGTAAAAAGTCCAGTGTGCAGAAGTACAAAAACTAGCCGGCCTACCAATAAAGCACCGATGAGACCAATAAGGGCTAGATCCAAAAGCTTCTCCTCTTCATAACCCTGCCGCCTGCCTTCTCGCCAAAGAATAAATGTCCCAACAAGGTATCCTGCAACTAGAAAAAAACCGTATGAAGAAATTGTAAAGTGGCCAATTTTAAATAATTCAGGCAACATATTTCTCGACTAGCTTTACCAAGGTTCGTACCACAACTCCAGTTGGGCCTTTGGCCATATACGGACGCTCACCAGACAACCACGCCGTGGCGGCTATATCCAAATGAGCTAGTGGCACTTTTTTATCGACAAATTCCAAAAGGAACATCGCACCAGCGATTGACCCGGCCCCAGACACCGCACTCGCCTGACCATCCCCTGGAGCGTTATTTAGATCAGCGATGTCGCTTTTAAGCAAATCTTTGTATTCATCAAAAGTAGGCAACTGCCAATAAAGTTCGCCTACCTCTTCTCCCGCCTTGATAACTTCTTCTATCCAAGAATCGGGCTTTCCCATAATACCGACGGCTACGTTACCAAGAGCTACGTTTATCGCGCCAGTTAATGTAGCTATATCAACTAAACGGGTCGCTCCCAGTTTTTGCGCATAGACTAGGGAGTCAGAAAGTACAAGCCTACCTTCCGCATCAGTGTTGATCACCTCTATGGTTTTATTATTCATTGCTTTCAGAACATCACCAGGTTTCAGCGCACTCCCACCGGGAAGGTTTTCGGTCAAAGGTAAAACTGCAACTATATTTATCTTCGGTTTCAATTCCCCAACAATTTTCATTAACCCAAGGCAGGAAGCCGCCCCAGACATGTCAGTTTTCATTTCCCACATACCCTTGGAAGGCTTTATCGATATACCCCCAGAATCAAAAGTTATTCCTTTCCCGACAACTCCTAAAGTTTTGGCGTCCTTAGAGCCTTTATATTTTAAATAAACCATAAATGAAGGCTCGCTGCTTCCCTTTGCAACCCCCACAAAAGCTCCCATTCCCAACTTCGCCGCTTCACTCTCATTAACAACCCCAATCTCAAACTTGTAATGGCCAGCAATCTTTCTTGCTTCTTCCACCATTCTGGTCGGAGTCATCACGTTTGCAGGCTCGGTTATCAGTCTTCTCACCCAATTTATGGAATCAGAAATTATACTCGCGCGCTTAATAGTTGATTGGTCTGCCATACCAACTAAAATTAACTCGCTAATCTCCGATTCGTCTTTGCTGCTCTTATACAAACCAGTATCAAAAACACCAAGAACAACCCCCTCAACTGCCTCTTCGACGTCTACTGATTTTTCCAAGCTAAAAGCAAGAGTTTTAGCCCCGATTTTTTGGGCGCGGCGGGCGGCCGTGCCTGCCAAATTACGAGCGAGTCTCGCCGAAAAATCCGTTTTTTTTCCAGCGCCAACCAAAAGCACCCGTGTCGCCAGAATTTTCCCGTGAGTAAAAATAGAGGTGGTCTCATAAAGTTTACCGCTAAATTCTTTGAGACGAATTACTTCGGAAATTGAACCACTTATTTTCTTGTCTAACTTGTCCACTTCGCTAGAAAGTTTTTCACCTTCAAATAAAATTAAAGCAAGGCAATCACTTTTTACTTCTAGCAGGGATTTATCAATAGACGATATTTTCATAGACTCAAAATTGTATCAAATACACTCCTTACTGACAAGGAACTTCTCGAGTATCAGTAAATCTAGATTATTGTTACTTCTTTTATTTCTTTTGGCGCTTTAGACAGAACCTCACAACCATTTTCCTTTACTACCACAATATCTTCAAGACGTATTCCTCCCCAGGCTGGTATATAAACCCCAGGCTCCACTGTTAAAACATTTCCAGCGACGAGCTTACTTTTAGAATGAATCGAAAGTCTGGGTAATTCATGAACTGCAAGCCCTACACCATGACCCAACCCATGGCGATAAAAATATTCTTTTTTAGCGGCTGGCAACTTCTCTTTCAAATAATCTTTCACTTTTTTGTCAATAAAATTGCCCCTTCTACCCTTCCTAACCAAACTTATACCCAGTTTTTGCGCATCGTAAACTAAATCGTAAATTTTTTTCTGCTCGGTAGTGGGTCGGCCGACAAAAAACACTCTGGTAATATCTGAGTAATAACCTTTATAAACAGCTCCATAATCCACTAGAACCATATCGTTTTTCTTTATCCTTACATCTGCTGCACCGTAATGAGCCATTGAGGAATTAGGGGTAGCGGCAACAATGAAAGGGTCCCACGCCATCTTTTCTGCTCCAGACTCCCGCATAAACTTTTCCATCTCCCAAGCAATGTGGGCTTCTGTCGTACCCGCCCGTGCAAAATTTAAGATATGGTCAAACGCACTATCGGCAATACTTGCTGCCTTGCGAATATTTTCCACTTCAAAGTGATCTTTAACTGCTCTTAATCCCTCGACTAAGTGAGCAACTGGTACTAGCTTGGTGCTCTTACAAAATTTTTTCAGTCTTTTTAAATTGAAGACCGAGAGATCGTGGGATTCAAAACCGACTCTTGCAAGTTTAAGTTTTCGGGCGACTTCCCCAAAAAAAGCCGGTAGTGAGCCCTCGTACTCTAAAATTTCAAAGTTGTCCACTGCTTTTGCTGCGTGCTCAGTATAACGAGAATCGGTGAGGATATAGGAACCTTCTTGGGTGACAAGCAACCAACCACTTTCGGCATCTCCCTGCCAGAGAGTTAAGTAGTGACGGTTTTCAGGAGAGCTAATTATAAGAGCGTCGAGGGAAGCTCTGTTGAGCTCTTCCTTAAGTTTCTGCAGGCGTCTTGCGAGGACGTCCTCGAGGCCTTTTAACTTGGGGCTCTGGTTTTTCTTTTCTTGGCCGACCACGTTTTTTACCTCCTTGCTTACGGGGAACAAGTCGCAGGCTTTTTATAAAATTAAAAAACGACTCTGCTCGGCTTCCACCGCCGACAGATTCCGAAAATATTGGTAACTGACTGCTAGCCTGCCGCTCTTTTTGGACATGGGCACAGAAAGGGCACACTTTCCAGCTAAAGTTTATCTGCTGACCGCAACTTTCGCAGGCTTTTTTCAGAGAAGCACCGCAGTTCGTACAAAAGGCAAACTCGTTCTCAACCATCTCACCACACCGGTAGCAAAAGGCAGAGCGACTTTGCGACTCAAAGACCCTCTCTTCAAGAAAATGCAACTGAAATTCTTCCTTAGTTTGGGAAGGTCGAAGAATAAGATAGATTGCGAATCCTGGTAAAAAACCAAGCGCCACTAAGGTAACGGCCCCTAACCGATACCACATGTTGCTCGTTCGGTTGGCCATGTCAAACCAAGTCCACACCGTCAGGGCCACCCAAAGAGCGAATACATATCCCAGCAAAATCCCAATCGTGCTAGCTTTTGATAAAAAACTCAGAAAATCGGCTGTCATAAATTTTGACAAATATAACACAAAGAACTAGAATTTTAAACTATATGCTTTCAACCCCCCATATTTTGGTTGGTGCGGCTATCGCCAAATCTATCCCCAACCCTTACGTATCACTACCAGCTGCCTTCCTAAGTCACTTTGTTTTTGATTTTATACCTCACTGGGATTTTTCGGTTACGGCCGGGGCAAAACACCAGGCGGCTGCTTTTGCCGACTACATTGTCGGTCTTAGCTTGGTGTTTATAATCGCCTCTGGCAACCCTTCACTAGCAATTCTGCTTTTAGCAGGAGTTGCCGCAACTTTGCCGGATTTTATTCTTGGTGGTTGGCGAGTGTTAAACTTAGAAATTTTGAACATTTCCCCACTAAAAATAATGAACAGCTTTCACTTGGAGATTCAAAACCGCATCTCTCCAGTCTGGGGCGGCCTCTTTTCCCTGATAACTATACTAATAAGTATCTTTATATTAATTAAATAATCTACTTATCACTTATTACTTGTCACTTACTACTTACTTCGCTCTTTCTACGTATTGATTTGACCTAGTATCAATCTTAATTCGATCACCATTTTTAATAAATAAAGGTACATTAATCGTGAGTCCATTTTCTAAAGTAGCTGGCTTATAAACGTTGGACACAGTATCACCTCGAACTCCGGGGCCTGTCTCGGCAACTGCGAGATCCATTAGTTTAGGCATCTCTACTCCCAAAACTACCTCTTCTGAAGTTAAAACATCGTACAAGCTAGATTCTTTCAGAAATTTTTCTTTTCCACCCAAAATAGTCTCTTTCACTGGAAATTGTTCAAATGTTTTCGGGTCCATAAAAACTAAGTTTTCGGCATCTTTATACAAATATTGAAGCTTTTTCTTCTCGGTACTGGCCTCGTCAACTCTGGCCCCGGAAATAAAAGTTTTTTCAGAAAGTTGCCCTGTTTTTAAATTTCGGGCGCGGATTTTAATATTGGCGCTTCCCCGCCCCATTTTAATATGTTGGTAGGAAACAACCTCAAAGATGTCTGCGTCTTGTTTAAAAGTTGTTCCGTTCCGCAGTTCTGTCACGGGAATCATATAAATTTGAAGGTAATGGTGGGCAAGGTGGGAATCGAACCCACAAGGTGTTGCCACCATAGGTTTTTGAGACCTACGCGTATACCAGTTCCGCCACTTGCCCATTATTAAACGCTGTCTACCTAGCTCACAAAGTGAGCGCAGGGCGCTTGCGTATCAAAATCCTTAATTTTGATACGGAGCGCTCTCTTCCACCACGCCGGCATAAATTATATATTTGACTAGGTGGGCACCAATTGCCCAGTAAGTTCAAAATTATACAATTTATGCTCCCCCTTTTCAAGGAAAAAGAAAGAGGAGGGCTTATTTGGGTGCCTCCTCTTTGAAGTTTCACTTATTCTTTGGCCTCTCTTTTTTTCTTCCTCGTCACCCGGCGCTTTGTGACTGACTTAAGGGCTTCACTAAAATCCTCTGCTCGCAATCTCCCAAGAAGAGTTTTCCGAGACGGAAGCTTACCTTTTCTTACCTTCCGGCTGACCAGGTAACTTCCTAAGATCATTACAGCCCCAGTCAGAACAATTACCTTCTTACCGTCAAGTTGAGGTCTATCGAAATTCTTGTCCCGATATTTCTCAACTATCTCAGGAAAATGTCTAACCGCTTCTTGAGCCATTCGGATGTGCGCCAAACTGTGATGATCGGGAACCTCGCCCTGAGGATTATCGTGAAAGTCGTTTGGATCCTCGTCGGCAGACCCTACCGAAGTTGGTGGTGGTTGAATTGCCAAGATCCCTCCTTCTTTACTCTCGCCTTAACGTTTTTGAAAGGCAGTTTTGCTTTAGCATTTTATCACATTTTGAAACTCGGTGTTTTTAGCCGTGAGCTTTTTCGACTCCGTAGAAACGCCGCTTCTCGCCGACGAAACGAAGGTCAATCTCCCCGAGAGGGCCATTGCGGTGCTTGGCAATTGAGAGCTTAACGTTCTCCGTATCATCTTGGTCTTCCCGATACAAAAACATCACCACATCGGCGTCTTGCTCAATTGCCCCGGATTCTCGTAGATCTGCAAGTTGCGGAATTTTTTGTTGGCGGGCTTCGACGGCTCGAGAAAGCTGCGAAAGAGCTAGTACTGGAATCCTTAGTTCCCGGGCCAGATTTTTCAACGCTTGGGAGATTTCCGAAACTTCTTGAACTCTGTTTTCTAAATTGCGTCCCTTAACGAGCTGCAGATAATCCACTATCAAAAGTTTTAACCCGTGCTCCATCTGCAACCGGCGAGCTTTAGTACGCATTTCCATGATAGAAATTCCGGGAGTGTCATCAATAAAAAGTGGTGCTTCGGCTAGCTCCCCCATCCCTTCCGAAATCTTTTCGAAATCTTCTTCTTGAAGGTTGCCGGTAGTTATTTTCCAAGCGTCGATATCGGCTGCCGAAGCAAGCATAAGGTCTACTAATTGGTCCTTGCTTTGCTCAAGAGAAAAAATACCCACTGGTATTTTGGTTTTACTGGCAATGTTCTGAGCGATGTTAATTGCAAAAGTAGTCTTACCCATCGAAGGCCTGGCTGCCAAAATTATTAGGTTGGAATCCTGCATTCCGGAGAGTTTTTTATCAACGTCAGAAAAGCCAGTCGCCACTCCGCGCAAACCTTGACCTTTTTTGTGCAGCTCGTCCAACCGGTCAAAACTGGCCGCTAAAGCGTCTTTCAAAGCGACAAAATTCTGTTGCAGATTTTCCTGGGAAATACCAAAGAGTGTTGATTCCGAAAAATCCAGTAATTCCTTAACTTCACTCTCTTCTTTAAAGGCTTGTTCGGTTATTTTGGCCGCGGCGGAAATAAGAAATCTTTTTATTGCTCGATCTTTTACTAGCTGAGCGTAATGTTCAACGTGAGCGCTGGTTGGTACACTATTGACCAAAGTGGATAAATAACCAGCGCCGCCCACCATGTCATATTTATTTGTTCTCTTTAGCTCATCGGTAACCGTGACGACATCGGCTGGTATTCTTTTTTCGTAAAGAGAAAGTATTGCTCGGTAGATTTCGGCGTGTTGTTCTCGGTAAAAATGTTCTGGGGATAAGTCCTCGGCAACCTTAACTATGGCATCTTTATCAAGAAGCAGCGACCCCAAAACCGATTGTTCCGCCTCCACGTTTTGGGGCGGCACTTTTGCGGAAGCTAACTGAACTTCAAATTTTTTGGTATCGGTTTTAGTGGCCATTTTATCCTTTCGAGAGTAGTACTGTTTGCGCCTCTTCGGGCAGCTTATCTTTTGTTAAGACCAGTTTAGGTAAAGGTTCGATATTTTCTTTACCCATCTCTTTCAAAAACTTTTCAACTCCCTCTAGATTGACTTTAGCGTCTTTGTCAAAATAATGCATCGGAATAATTACGCGAGGTTCAAGAGAGGCGACAATTTTCGCCGCCACCGCCCCGTCAATGGTGTAAACCCCGCCAACGGGAACCATGAGAACATCAACGTTGCCGAGCGCCTCAATTTGCTCGTTAGTTAGCTCATCCTGACCTAAATCCCCAAGATGGGCGATGTTCACGCCATCCACTTTTAAATTGTAGATAGTGTTTTTCCCCCGCAACGCTCCTCTTTTATTATCATGAAATGTGGCCACGCCCACAACATTGATTCCCTTTACTTCATACTCACCTGGTCCCGAAATTATAAAAGGGGCGCCCCCTATTTCACTCGCGGCATTATGGTCATAATGATCATGAGTGACCGCTACAATGTCGGCCTCAGTCTTGGGAAGCTTTAAACCGAGCTGCGGGTCGTAAGGGTCGATTACCACGCTCGCAGTTTTTCCTTTTATTTTAAAACAGGCTTGTCCTAACCAATTAATGTCCATCAGTCACAAAATATTAGCATATTATTTCTAGCGAGAAAACCCCTAGCTTTAGCTTGGTGATGATAGATGAATCTAGCTAGAAAGACGGACACCCTGGTCTTTACCAGGGAGGACGTCATTTTTCACTTGACAATTACTGTAACAACCTCTTAATATCATAAGTACTTAATTTAAGATGGACCCTTATCAAACTACCACCGGCCCGAATAGATTCATCATATTTCTCCTTGGACTTTTGTTCGGAGTAGCGGCTACCGCCGCCTTTCTTTATCTCAAACCTAGGTATTTTAATCCAAAGGGACAAGAAACTTCACAAACTGGGCAGTTCCAAGTAACTCCTGTAAAAACTCTTGCTTTGTCTATTACTAATCCAAACGACGGTGATACGACTTCTGCCGCCACTATTAAAATCGCGGGCTCCACGGGTACACCTAGTATTGTGGTAATTAATGGCGGCAAGGACGATATGATTATCGACGCTAGCAGCACTTCTTTCAGTGTGAACTACAAACTCACACTGGGCGAAAACCAAATAAACGTAACTGTCTACGACCCTAAGAGCGGCGATTCAAAAACAGACAGTCGCAATATTCTTTATATTAATACGCCACTACCAAGTTTATGAGAAAAATAGTCGCAGCTTTATTGATAATAGTTTCACTTACGAGTCTAGTCGGCGTTACCTATGCAGTGGGCGGAAACGCCACAAATTCTGCTGGCCCACGAAGCGAAGTCGCGCAGCGTGCTCGCCAAAGATTACAACAACTCATGGACAGCAGGGCCACGGCGTCGGCTTCTATCTCGGCCAGATCCGGAATCTCAAAAGCTCTGAGTGCAATCGAAAGAATTAGAAGAAGGGCTCATGTTTTCGGGGTAGTCACCGCTATATCCGGAAATAATCTAACTATCCAAACCTTGGGTGGGGAAATTAAAACTGTATTTACTGACGAAAATACAAAGTTTTTCCAAGTCGGAAAAGGCGGGAAAAAGAAAATCACTTTGGACGACTTAAAGATAGGCGACAAAATTGCGGCCGTCGGTATTGTAAACGATGAAGATTCCGGAACAGCCTTTTTAATTGTTAAATTCAACCGACCGATGGTCCGCCGCCACGCTGTTTTTGGCCAGGTCACAAAAGCCAGCGACAACGAACTAACTGTTAGCCACATAATTCACAAGAATCGACCGACAACCACAATTAAAGTTACGAGCAACACGGTGATACAAATTAAAGGAGATGCCTCCTCCACTTTCGCCGATATAAAAGTTGGTGACATTGTGGTTGCTTCAGGAACAGTTGATAGCCAAGGAGTAATCACCGCAAAGGTCGTCTTTGTAATTCCTGGCAAATTCTTAGGAATCAAACCGAAAGAAGCAACCGGCTCCGCAACCCACTCAGCTACTACATCAGCCGCTCCATAAAAAGAGAACCGGAGCCTTGACATGCTTGTCAAAACCCCGGTTAATTAAGTGCCTTACCTTTTCTTCCTTCTCCCCTGGGATGCCTTCCTCTGCAGGTAGTAACGGCGAACCGCAGCTACTCGCTGAGGGCTTACATTCATTCGACGGTGGGCGGTTTTCACAGCCTTGATGATGCTTGAGGTGTTCCTTTCCCCCAAGTCTAAGACTGTGGTGATTGCCTCCCTTTCTTTTCTTTCTCTGTTTTTTTCAGCAGAGTCTCGACCTGCCATGTGTTATCCCCTTTCATTTGGATTGAACCCCCTTGTTTTCCTCTACTTCCTCGGCATGAACAACCTCCTTATGTAAGTGAACGTATGTATACCATTTAAATTCAGAAAAGTCAACCTATAGAAGAACATTCTCGGTCGCCTATTAATTATTGGCTAAGACGTGAAGAAATGTTGCCAAGCAACCAACTAAGTATTATAATAGGCGGGGCAAAAGCTTGCGTCCTGAAACTAAAGCAAAACTCTAACATGGAGGTGAGAGATGGTAAGAACAAACGGTGACACTACCGTTTTAGCAGAGGGAGTAGAGTTTGATAAAGAACTGGTCGCCCGTTTTCAAAACGGAGATGAGGCTGCCCTTGAGACACTCATCGAGCGGCTAACGCCTCTAGTAAGGTTCGTTCTCAACCGCACCTACAGTGCGTTGGGCAGTCAAGTAAAGCATGGGTTAGACTACGAAGATCTACTTTCCGAAGGAATGTCGGGTCTAATTTACGCCACCAGAAGGTACGACGCTAGGAGGGGTTCTAAATTCTCTACTTACGCTGTACCAAGAATCCGCGGGGCAATATTGGACGCACTAAGAAGTAGTCACCCTCTACCGCGTGCCTTACAAAAGTTGTCGAGGGTAATTGACCAAGCGGTTGTTGGCTTTATAACCGAGCAAGGACGGCAGCCAAACGAAAACGAAATCGCCGAAAGTCTAGGTGTCGACACACGCAGGTTATTGGAAGACCAACAAGTCATTGGGCGTGCCAATGTTGTTTCGCTCACCGAAGTCGCCCGATGGAACTTCGGTTCCGACTTCGACAACTTAGCTAAAACGGCTGATGAAGACCCGGCGATTAACCCGGAAAAAGCCGCGTTAGGTAACGAGATGCGGCAACTACTATACAAAGCAGTACGGCAACTGCCAGATAGAGAACAAACGGTGATTAGACTGTACTATGGTCCACTAAGCTTACCTCTACATGAGATCGGTAAGCACCTGGGCATTTCCGAATCGCGAGCTTCTCAACTAAGGATTCGAGCTGTGAGAAGGCTACGCAGTCTACTAACCAAACAGTCAGACGATGGAACATCTGCCAACCATCGAGACAGAAGAAACGGGAGGTCAAGTTTTGCACATGAAGCCACCAAATCACCCTAGTGTTTGGTGGCTCTCTTTTTCATTGTTAATTCAATTTTCTAAATTCCCATGGTATAATGGGTTTGCGTTATGGCAAAAATTGAAGTACAGACTCCAAAAGGTTTTCGGGATTTTTTACCGGCGGATGCGTCCGTTCGCTTCCTCGTGCTTGAAAAACTAAAAAAAACTCTCGAAAAATTCGGGTTTGAACCCCTTGAAACTCCAGCTATAGAATATGCCGAAACTTTAAAAGGAAAATACGGTGAGGAAGAAAAACTTATCTACGAGTTTGCTGACCGCGGCGGCCGGCAAGTGGCGCTCCGATACGATCTAACTGTTCCGCTGACGCGAGTTGTCGCGACCTACAAAGATTTACCCAAACCCTTTAAAAGATATCAGTTCCAAAGTGTTTGGCGAGCGGAAAATCCACAACGCGGCCGCTTTCGAGAATTCCTGCAAATAGATTTTGATACAGCTAGCGCAGATTCATTACTGGCGGACGCGGAAATAATTGCTTGCGCTTTAGAATGTGTAAAAAGCCTAGGGTTCAAAAACTTCAATATGAAAGTAAATGATCGCTCGGTCTTCAAAGAACTTCCTCAAACTGCTGTCTCCGCAATTGATAAACTTAAGAAAATTGGTGAGGATGGTGTATTTGTTGAACTACAAAATAAGGGGTTTGCACCTGGCGAGGCCAGAAGAATTTTAGACAAAATCAAATTGAACGCCCCTACTCCACTGATTGATGAGCTGTTTAAAAATTTAGAAAGTCTAGGAGTTTCTAAAGACTCTTACGCGTTTGACCCTTCCCTCGCTCGAGGGTTAGATTATTACACCGGCGCTATTTTTGAACTCGAAATTGAAGGTTACACTGCTGGCAGTGTTGGTGGTGGTGGCCGGTACGATAATTTAATCGGTATTTTTGCTGAGGAAAAAACCCCGGCAGTCGGTTTTTCTTTTGGTTTTGACCGGCTGGTAGAAGCAGCTAACGAGGCAAACCTGCTGCCAAAATATTCTCCAGCCACAAAAGTATTGGTAACCATATTTAATGAGGAAAGACTCAAAGAGAGTTTAAACTTAACATCAACTCTACGCGGCTCGGGAATAAACGCCGAGGTTTATTTGGACAAAGAAGCAAAACTAGATAAACAAATTAAATACGCCGACAACAAAAAAATTCCGTTTGTTGCAATTTTAGGCCCGGAAGAAATTGAAAAGAAAGTTATCACTTTAAAAGACCTCTCAACTGGCGAGCAACGGCAGCTACGTGAATCCGAACTAGTTAAGCTTTTAGTTAATCCTTCGTAAGCTGGTTCTTTGTTGCACTTTATTTACCCCAACCTTACAATTTTTATGACGGGGAGAAGGAGTTAGGAATCTGCTCTACTCCAGTCTGGAAAGGCGAATCTTGCGCTGGATATTTGCGGCTAGTTACTCAGAAGCAGAAGCGACGGAGCGTGTAAAAGCGCAAATTGACATAGCAGTCGAAAAGCTCGGAGGAAATTTGTGCTTATTGCCAAGCCCAGAAAATATTTCTGAAGAGGAAGAGCTTTCTTGGCATCTGGCCACTTTGTTGCAGCTTCTGACTGAAATTCAAACTGAGGAAAAATTCTAGCTTCTGCACAATATCTGTCGCAGATTCGTCTATTCCGAAACCGGGGTGGGAAATAGCCGGGCGCTGACAATATTTGTTGGCGCCCTTATTCTTTACTTAACTTGAATTATTTGCTATACTTGCCCCGTTATGAAAGAAGGAATTCATCCTACATATTTTCCAGAAGCCAAGGTAACGTGCTCTAACTGCGGCAACGCTTTTACAGTCGGCTCAACGAAGCCGGAAATTCACGTGGAAGTTTGTAGCAATTGCCACCCGTTTTATACTGGAGAAGCAAAATTTGTCGATACTGAAGGCCGGGTTGAGCGTTTTGAAAGAATCGAAAAAGCCAAGCAAGAACCAAAGCAAAAGAAAGAGCAAGAGAAAAAGCCGGTTCGTCCCCAAACTCTCAAAGAAATGCTCCAAGTTATCCAAGACAAACAATAAAAGAAGTTATTTAACTTCTCGACAACCTGCCTGCCGGCAGGCAGGGCTCGAAGTATATTGATGGAATATCTCAAAAATCAGATCGAAGAACTAGATAGAAAAATTGCGGAAGCCAAAAAGCTTTTGGAAGACCCAGCTCTCGCCTCTTTAGCGCAAGAAGAGATAGACAAACTTGAGGAAGAAAAAAAATCTCTTCAAGAGACTATCGAAGGAAATAAAGTACAGGAAGCTGGACAGCTGGACACCCACAACGTTCTAGTTGAAATCCGGGCCGCCGCCGGTGGCGACGAGGCCGGTTTATTCGCGGCCGATCTTTCCCGAATGTACGCCCGGTTTGCCGAAAGACAAGGTTGGATTGTGGAACAAATTTCTGCAAGTGGCGGCGGAATCGGTAACATTAAAGAGGCTGTCTTTAGAATTTCCGGGCAGGGCGCGTACGGCATGCTTAAATATGAATCCGGCGTCCACCGAGTGCAAAGAGTACCGACCACGGAATCCTCGGGCAGAATTCACACTTCCACGGCCACTGTCGCCGTGTTGCCAGAACTTGAGGATAAAGAATTTCATTTGGACTCCACCGAAATTAAAGTCGACACTTTCCGCGCTTCCGGCCACGGCGGGCAAAATGTCCAAAAAGTAGAAAGTGCGGTGCGGCTCACCCACACCCCTACTGGCATTGTCGCGACTTGTCAATCGGAAAGAAGCCAATTTCAAAATAAAGAACGGGCGCTCGCAATACTGCGCGCCAGAGTCTACGAACATGAAGAATCTCAAAAAAGAGAAAGTGTCGATACTAACCGCAAACTCCAAGTGGGCACTGGCGACCGATCTGAAAAAATCCGCACTTATAATTTTCCGCAGGATAGAATAACCGATCACCGTATCGGCAAATCCTGGCACAACATTGAAAATATTTTAGACGGTGATTTGGCTAATGTAATATCAGATTTACAATCCACCGACCAAACTCCAAGCTAAAATTTACCCCACTTCATAGCCGCTCTTATATAATGTAAGAGCCGCTTAATTTTATGAAAATACCCGAAGCATTAAAAAGTTCAAAATTTGATAAAACCGAAGCCGAAATTATTTTGGCCGATCTTCTCGGAAAAGATCGATCTTATATCATAGCTCATCCGGAATACAATTTATCCAAGGGGCAGATGCTTTCGTTTACCAATAAATTAAAGCGGCGGGAGAAACATGAGCCACTCGCCTATATTTTAGGTTATAAAGAATTTTACGGATTAAAATTTTTTATAGATAGTCGTGTCCTAATCCCCCGCCCCGAAACCGAAAAACTTATTGATGAGACAATCGCATTTGTTAACAAAACTTTCCCAAAAAAGAAAATTAAAATTGCCGACGTCGGTACTGGGAGCGGTTGTATTGCTATAACTTTAGCGAGACTCGTACCCGCGGCAAAAATTTACGCAGTGGACGTTGACGAAGAAGCGCTTGTCGTTGCCAGGAAGAACTCTACTTACCATAAAACCAACGGTAAAATTACTTTTTTAAAAGGCGGCCTCCTTTCTCCCCTTCCAAAAAATATAGACATTATTGTGGCAAATCTTCCCTATATACCAACGGGCAAAATTGGGGGTCTGCAACCAGAAATTACAAAATGGGAACCGAAAGTGGCTCTTGACGGCGGGGCCGACGGAATGGATTTATACCAAGATCTTTTCAAGCATGTTAATAGTTACTTAAACCTGGAGGGAGTTATATTTTATGAGTTCGATGGTAAAATTTACCAAAAACGCAATGCTAGTGGCTAGTTACTAATAGCTAACCCCTAACCTTCCGGCGGTCTATCCAAGGGAACCCCCTCCGGCACAAATACATTGGAATCCCGATACCGACCTGTCCACCAACGGTAAAGGAAAAATCCCAGCGCGATAACTATAATTATATAAATTAAAAGGATGACTACTTTTCCAGCCGTAGCGGTTGTCACCAACGGTTTACTGGCGGATGAGCCGCCAATGTAAAGAAACGATTCCGCTACCTCGGACAAAATATCCTTGCCTGTACCGTGCGCAGCAATATTAGAATCTGTAGTTGTACCGCTGTTAAAATCAAAAGTGAGGGCTTCTTGTCCGGCAGAAAGAGCTTTAAACTTCACCGTGACAAAACGGGCTTCTCCTGAAAAAAATGGTCCTTGTACCGGTGCCAGAGCAGTTACGGTAACTTTTCCATCCTCAATTTTTTTAACCGGGTAGTTTTGGTAAGACTCACCACCCTCAACCGACAAAGCCTGCAGTTTATCCGGATTAAAGGTTAGGACAACATCGGCTCCATCGGTATGAGTCTTACCAGTATCAATACTTATATCCACGGAAAACTCTTGGCCGGAAGAAGTATTTACCACCTCTGGGCTAATTGAAAAACTTGCCGCAAAAGCCCCTCCAGCCAAAAATAACAATAAGGTAAGTCCGGCCAATGTACCTATTAACAAATGTCGAAAACGTAATCTTATGAAATTTGTCATACTAACCACCAATCACTAAATAACTAATGACCGGTTAACTCCCCTTCCTTCCATAGTTTCTTACTAAGATAGAGTAATCTAAAGAATTAATACTAGTATCCAAATTCAAATCCGCCACTGTAGCGCCACCCGCTATATCGGAAAAAAACGAATTAACATCAACTGAATTTATCTTGTTATCGACGTTTAAATCGCCTAAATAAAGTCTTCCAACTTTAATTGTCGGTTTATAGTCAGCTGCCTTGAAATGGATTCTCTTCCGCAAAAGATTTTGTCCTTCTATTTCGAAAAGGTAGCGCTTGTTTTGTTTTAAAATCCCCTTTGCTACTTCAAGACGAATTTCTTTAGTTGAAGAGGAGACACTGACTTCTTGACTGAACCGGGTGCTAGCGACCGAAATTTTTATTTGCAAAAGTCCTTGAAGTTCCGACAGCGGCTTCAACTTCACATCGATAAAAGTGATTGATTTATCGCCGGCCGGTGGAGGCTTCGGCGTAATCGGCACTGTTGACGGCGGGTATGAGATAATTGGTGGCGGTTTTGGCTTGGTAGTTGGTGGTGGAGGTTTAGAAGTAGGTAATTTAACAGTAATCGTTATACTTTTGCTCACCGGTCCACCCGGCCCTTTCGCAGTGATTTTATAAGTCGTTGTAGAGCTTGGCTTAACCGCTATTTTTCCCGAGAGAGGAACTGGCCCCAAAGGATATATATTAACCGAACTTGCCCTCGTAGATGTCCAACTTAGGGTGGAACTATCACCCTTAATTATGGTTGTTTTTGAGGCGGAAAAAGTTACTGTTGGCGGGCAAGTTTCCCCAATGTGACTAAGTTCAATGTCTTCGTCTTTCGAATTAACCCTACCGTCGTTATTAAGATCATATGTTGGATTATAATTGCCCGACCCCGCACCAGTACTATGATGAAGATGAATAAGATTAACATCTTTGTTATCTACTACTCCATCCCCGTTTAAATCATAACAAGTAGCCGCCTGTGACGCTATCGGTTTTTGGTTTAGTGAAGTAGCCACCGTAACTGGAACCAGTGCCAAAATAAGCAGTGTGATAGCTAAAAGATATGCCTGCTTGGGTGAAATGAATTTTTCTGGGTTTAGGATCGGTTCGAAAAAACTAGCCACTGTCTAAATGCTAGCAGAAATCCGTCTAAAATAGCAACTTTGATGGTAAAATTTCTCTCGATTTAACCGGAGGGTGCCTCTCCAAGCCTTACTTTAATTTTTAAATCCTGGCCGTTTCTATTTAGCTCAACTTGAATTGTATCACCAACTTTATATTTCCCTAAAATCTGGGCCAACCCTTCCGACTCCGTAACTGCCTGATCATCAATTTTGGTGATGATGTCGCCAGAATGGATCCCGGCAGACTCAGCCGTCGTTCCCGGCAAAACTTGACGGACAAAGGCTCCCTGCGGAATTCCTTGCACCGATGCAATATCCTGCCCAATCATTTCGTACGAAATTCCCAGGTAGGGTTTTATAATCTTGCCGGTCTTTTTATATTGATCAATAACCGGCTTTAATGTGTTTATCGGAATGACAAACCCAATGTTTTGGGCGTCTTGAGAGACAGCGAAATTGATCCCCACCACTTGCCCGGCCAAATTTAAGAGCGGTCCGCCGGAGTTTCCTGGGTTTAAGGCAGCATCGGTCTGAATAACATTGTCCAGGGTTTCTTGGGAGAGACCTGTGGAATCGGAAGCGGTTATCCCTCGACCGATACCGGAAACTACACCAGTTGTCACGGTATTGGTGAACCGACCTAAAGCGTTACCAATAGCAATAACGTCTTGCCCGACTTTCAAAGAACTGGAATCGCCAAGTTTCAAGCTGGGCAAATCTTTACCAGAAATTTTAAGAATAGCAAAGTCATTGGAGGCGTCGCGATCAATTTTTTCAACCTTGTACTTTTTATTATCCTTGGTTAAAACAGTGTAACTAATACTAGTGTCGCTTACTACATGATCGTTCGTCAAAACAATTCCGGATGGGTCGATAATAAAACCGGTACCAATCCCCTGTTCGCTTCTCACCGGGCCTTTTTGGGGATCAAAATTAATTGTTTCAGCGAGTATCGAAACCACTGCCGGAGAATCTTTTTGAACTGTATCGGTAACTGCCGATTCCTCAACTGTGCGAACTATTTTTTCACTACTTGCAGCCTGGCTGCTCGATACAACTTGGGTTGATGGTCTCAAAAAGGCTGGTACAGAACCTTTAAAAGGCAGGCTCTGGTACCAAGAAGGATAAGTGACTGCCCCAAGACCGCCAAAAAAGACGGCCAAAAAGACAGCTAAAACAAAAATAGCTTCTTTGGGGACAGATTTTAAAGGCATTGTCTTTGATTATACAAAAGCTTTCCTACGGATTCAAGGAATTTATGTTACAAAAAGAAAAGGTGCCGATCGAAAAACCGACACCTAGACAGTTGTTACCTAAAGACCAGCGTCCTGCTTCTTCTTGAGAATTGCCGCTTCAACATCAACGGCAGTCGGTCCGGTGATTACATGAGCCTGACCATCTTCGATGTAGTAACCGAAAGGTTTTCGGTCGCTAACTCTTAAACCGCCAAGCTGATGTAGTGCCGGGACTCTCGAAACAGCCTCAGCAGGCCACTGAAAATGATGATTCGTAACAAACTCTTGCTTTCTCGCTCTTTTCTTCAGATCTTCGAACGCCTTCTTTCGATCCTCAATAAACTCAATTTGCGCAATTGTGGTCATAACTCTCCTTCCTTGAATTTTGGGCACAAAAAAACCGGTTCCTCTCCGGAAACCGGCTTACTTGCGCCTTTGCGCGGCCTTTTTGGTTGGGAAAATATTCACCATACCAAAAACTTATTAAAACACTTTAGAAAAACTCTGTCAATCCTTAAAATTGGGCTTTAACCTAGCTATTTGACTCAATTACCTTTTTCTTCAATTCCTTTTGAAAGTTGTAGACTCTCGCCCAAGTTAACAAATTACTTTCGCCAAAGATTTTGGCAGATGCGACGGCGGTGGCCTCCGGCTCAATTACAGTTAAAGCACCGGAGCCAGACGGCAACCGCAGAGAGGAATAAATATCGGCCCCGCCAAATTTTTCTGAATACGGCGGGCAATTTATCACTGTGTTTGGCGTGGCAAAATCCAAATATGCACCAAGAGCGTTAGACCTTCCCGCAACCGCAACATAAACGATTTTGGGATTCATAGAATCCAGTTTTCGCACCCAACTACTTACATACTCCGGCGTTTTATGAGCCGATGCCACAACCACCAGAGTTTTAATGCCAGAAAATTTCGCAAGGTGTTTTTTTATTTCATCAATCCAAGGCATGTCGCTCGCCGAGCCGGCAATAATCGCGCAAACGCCAGCCTCTTCCTTAACAAAATCGCTAGTTAACTCCGCGACGGATCGGTATTTCGCCGCAACCTGCTCAAGACCCTCTTTTGTCGCCGAAATTAAATTTCGATAAATTTGTTTATCCAGCATTGCCTCTTTTTGCCCGCCCGGCCAAAGCCTCCAACTGTCATTATCAATTACGTCAGCGACAATAATATTCCCCTTTGTATCAAAACCGAATTCTATTTTTAAATCAACTAGTTGGATGTCGTGGCTTCCCCAGGCCCGTTCCAAAACAATAAAAACTTCCTTGAGTGTTTCGTACATTTCTCCCACCATCCAGTCTGTGACTATTTTTCCGGCTCGGGATTTTATTTGCTTAACGGTTTCCATAAACCCAGCCCGCCTCATAAGCTTTGCATCATAAAAGAGCCACTGCCTGGTTTGCGGATCGTACTCCACCATCGGATCGTGTTTTGAGTCGTCTTTATAAAAAATTTCCGTGACAAGAGTGTCAAACCGATGGCCTTCGGCAACCTGCGGGTTGCGCTTTAAATAACTTCCAGTGGCAATTCTTCTCGCCACCACTTCCAGCGGGATCATATCTACCTTTTTAACAATTTGCTCGTTACTAGTGAGGCTTGCCCCACGAAACTTTAGTGAAGTGGGGTCGACAAAATGGGTTGGGATACCAGCGGCAGTGAGAAGTTTAAAACAGTTTGCGGAAGTAGTGGCCGCCCAAGCCCCTTTACCCGGTAAAACATCATGTTTCGCTCCATCACCAGCCGTAATATCGTCTTTAAGGACTACTCGCGCGAGCGACTTGTCACGCGGAAATGGATAAATAATTTTTGTCTTGCCCTCAGCAAGTTTTCTCCCGCGGGTTTTAGTTTGGACTTTAGATCTTGCCATGTTTACCAACAAAAACTGCCCTTTCGGGCAGATTTACTTCATATTAACTAGAAGCAAAGAGAAAGTAAAGTCTTTGATCCACTTTGTAATGAAAAGTCTATATTGTTTTTAGTAGGAGTGTCTGTTAGCTTATATTTCCTATGCCAGTTTTGTATTCGTGCGATATTTGCGGAAAACATATTGAACGTCTTGACTCAATACAAATTTTTGGAAGTGACAAGATCGGTATTATTTGTGAAAACTGTTGGAGACCAATTGAAAAACAATTAACCGAAAAGGAGGTCGCTGATGTTAACGAAAGATGATCTAAAAGATATCCAGAAATTGTTAAAACAGGAGTTACACCCTTTAGAAGAAAGGCTAGATGTCAACACCGCTAGCGTCATGAAAATTGAAGCAGATATTGGTATGGCACTTGAGCTACGTGAAGATGTTTCTCAGGTTAGAAAACAAGTTTCAAACCACGAAGAAAGAATTTCCCACTTAGAAAAGTTTTAATGAAGCAAAAAGAAACCGGCTAGTAGTTAGTGCTCGAAAGCAATAACAACCAGCCGGTGAAAGTTCCAGGTCGAGGTGTAGTGGGTCCACCCCAACCATTCAGTTAGGCGGTTTTTAGCTGGTAGGGAAGGTAGTCCTCGATTCGATCGCGGACATAGTAACCAAACCTACCTGCCAAGTTGTGTGTCTTCCAGAACCGCCCCTTCGCCTGCTTGGAAAAGTAAGAGTAGGTGTCAAGGTCGACATCCTTCCCTTCTCTCCAATCTCGGCGGGCCTGCTCTTCATCGTCAAAACAGCTTTTGGCGTAAGCGGCGAGGCTTCGTAGGACGTAGTCCACCTCGTGTCGGTTGGCGTTCTCCTCTGTGTCAGGTGAGAACCCGAAGGTCTCTTTGAACAGACGTCGCTCGCGCCAAGACACGGCGCCGGAGGGAAAAGCTGCAACTTCTAGAGGCAGCCAAATACCAACTCCGACAAACCTGTAGGCCGTTTCAGCCGCCGTTCCCCCGAAGAAGAACCAGACCACACCAACAATAGCTGTCACAACTCCAACGTAGGAGCCGGCAGCGATGCCAATGGTGATCCACGGCAGTGAGAAAATGAATTCCACTGATATTCTCCTTCCCCTTCGGTACTTCCGAAGGATAGTCGGTGCTTCCGACAGACACGATACTTCCAGTGCTTCTGGAAGCTGCGGGTGCTTCCCGCGGATCCCAACAGGCCCCACTAACCTGTAGAGAACAAAATTACCAAGCTGTGCTTGGGAAAGGTTGATGGCCTCCAAATTGGTCAAAAAACCACTTCGCAATCCACCAAAACTATAGTAATTATAGCATACTATGGGACAAAAGTCAAGCTTGTCTCCTTTTTTCCTAGATCAGTTAAATTTCTAAACCGCTCTGCAAGAGCACTTTTTTCCGGCCTGGATTAGTCAGCGTTAAGCCCTGAACCAGATGCGCGTGGGCGAAGTAAAATTCCACCTGTTTGACGAGAGTTTTTAACTCAAGGAGTTTGGAATTTTAACGAAGCAATTGGTTCAGGGTAGCTGGAGGATCCCGGCCGGTCGTTTGGCGTTACCTTTTCGGTAAAAGGTAACAAAATTACTTAAATCTTCTAAAAATCCTATCTATATATTTCAAATTATTTCTGGGATCAAAAACTTCCAAAAGCTCTTTTTCGGAAACTAAACTCATCACTTTTTTATCTTTTAATAATAAACTTTTTAGATCCTCATCTCTGGACTCCATTGCGGCGAAAGCATATTTTTTCACTAGCTCATATGCTTCTCCCGCTTTCATCCCTTTAGATTTAAGCAAAGTTTGGGCTCCTTGGGAAAAAATTGCTCCCCGCGTTTTTTCCAAATTTTCTTTCATTTTTTCTGGAAAAACTCTCATTCCCTCGACAACTGCCGTCATTTGCAAAATCATGTAACCTGTTAAGTTCGTAGCGTCGCCAATCGTCAAACGCTCGGACGCAGAGTTAGTTAAGTCCCGCTCGTGCCAAGTGGCAATATTTTCGTACATTGGGGCAATTTTGCTCCGCAGTACGCGCGCAAGCCCGACAATTCTTTCGGATTTATGCGGGTTGCGTTTGTGCGGCATGGCACTACTTCCAGTTTGGCTGGATTTAAACCCTTCTTGAACTTCGGCAATTTCCGTGCGAGCTAAATTGCGAATTTCCGTGGCGATTCTTTCTAAAACCGAGCCGATAACTACTAACCGGTGGACATAATCCGCGTAAATATCGCGGGGTAAAATTTGGGTGGATATTTTTGCTCTCGTGAGACCCAATTTTTTGCAGACTAGCTCCTCCACTTTTGGGTCTAGTGTGTAGACTCCGACCGCGCCAGAGATTTTCCCAACGGCCACTTCATCGCGCAGACTTTTTAGTTCATCAACCAATCTTTCGAGTTGATCTAACCAATTAAGAAGCTTAAAACCAAACGTGATTGGTTCCGCATGGACTCCGTGAGTCCTTCCAATCTCTAGTGTATTTTTATACTCAAAAGCTTTATTATTAACTGTTTTTACAAGTTTTTCTAATTCGTCTCTCAATATGTCAACCGACTCTTTTAGCATCAATGCTGCCCCCGTGTCTTCGACATCATATGATGTTAATTTGTAGTGGAGAAAATTGCCCGCTTCCTCCTTTCCCATCTTTTTAAGTTCCCCTCGCACAATATTTAGGAACGCGGTTAAATCGTGATCGGTCTTCTCTTCTTCTTTTTTTACTTTTTCTGGGGATATTGATTTAATTTTACCAATCGCAACCGCTGCAGACTTTGGGATAATTTTAAGTTCAGCTTGAGCAGAAGCGACGGCTTTTTCTACTTCAAGCCAGTATAAAAAACGGTTGTCACCTTCACCAACCATCCAAATATTCCAAAGGGCGGGATGTCTATAGCGTTCGATTGCTGGCATAATAACGGATTTTTGCGGCAGTAGAAGGCAAAATATAACACAAAAAAGCTAAAAATGAAAAGAGGCGAGAAAAATTTTCTCGCCTCTGTCGGCTACTTTCCGAAACTCTCTGGTACTTCCGCAACTCCGCTTATTAGAACTACGCTACTTTGGTTTTGACACTCAAAGTCGTAGACACCTTCTGACCCGCGAGTTGCACCCGTCGTTACTTTGTCCCCAGCACGAGTCGGGCCACGAAAGCGCGCGTCCAGTTTACCACTCGTGAGCCACGCTACCCCGAAATTCTTCACCATCATCTCTTGAACGCTCGCCAGTGTCAGCATTCCGTGAGCGATGATTCCACCGAAAGGCGTGGTGCGGGCAAAGCTTTCGTCCAAGTGGATTGGGTTGGAGTCGCCGGATACATTGGCGTAATCCCGGATCGTTTCACGGTCAATAGTCTTAGTAACCATCACCAGGTCCGACTTTAACGATGACCCACTTTTTTGACCAGAGCCCTCCCCGACAGCGGCACTGTCCCCCAACACAGCGAGAGTAGTTCTACCCCGGAGCCTAACCTCGCTGGAAGGCGGGACTGTTACTTCAAAATCGAGTGTGGTGATTACCAGTCCGTTCTTGCCCGTTCTGCCCACAACCCGACCAACCACCGACACGGTCTTGCTGTCCTCCAGTATTGGGACGCCGCCGTGCGTTTCGATTTGTTGCCGGGCGTGAACCGTACCAGGAGGCAAACTGAAATATCTCTGCACCTCTCTGAATGACCAAGCGACCACCGCCAGTGGCGGGGCAAGCCCCTCGGAGAAGTAAACGTTGCTGGTGTCCCCAACAGTATGCAAGTACAACTGAACAGGAACTCCGTTTACAGCAACCGCGCTTTCTGGGAACGTGTATCCTTTGGGAAGTTCGCTTACTGGTGTCTTGTCCGGCACGAAACCCTCTCCTTACTGAAATGTGAATCCTTACGGTTAGTAAGTCCTTTCCAACCTAATGTTTTTTATCACGGCTTCCGGTTTAAATTGGGGTCAGCGAATAAGCACAAGGGCTTTTGCAAGTTGTGGGTCACGACCGGCATTAAAATCGGCATCCGTAAGTTTCACGCTGAAGTCGGGCGAGAGACCCTTTTCATTAACCCAAGTACCATTTGGCGTCAGCCATTTGTCCTCAGTGATATGCAACCCAGAGCCGTCGGCTAAATCTTCCACCTGTTGAACTGTACCTTTACCAAAAGTTTTTACACCAACCAATTTAATACCATTATCATCCCGCAAGGCGCCAGACACAATTTCGGCTGCGGAAGCGCTGCCTTCGTTTACCAAGATAACTAATTTAATGTCCTGAAGTTGACCTTCGCGGCTGCTAGTAACCGGTGTCTTTTTTCCATTGGCGTCTTCTTGAATTAAAACGGTCGAGCCCTTTGGCAGAAATTCCCCGGCCACATAAATTGCTTGGTCGAGTCTGCCGCCGGGATCGTTTCTTAAATCCAAGATCATTTTATTATAATTGCCGGTGAGAATTTTGTTAGCCACACTATCCCACTCGGTGTTGGTGCTGTCTCCAAAGCGTGATAGAGTGACAACGGGAACGCCGCCTTTTAATGCCAAGGTTACACTTTTAACCGTGATACTGGCTCGCGTCATTGTTACTTCAAATGGGGTTCGTCCTTGCCTTTGAATAAGCAGTTTTATCTTTGTACCTGCCTTGCCGCGAATAAGCTGAACTGCCTCGGGAACTGTCAGATCGGTTGTGTCTTTATCGTCTATACCAAGAATAACGTCGCCGGCCCGCACCCCAGCCTTTTCCGCCGGCGTCCCTTGCAAAGGAGAGATAACTACTAACTTCCCTTTCTTTGCTCCAAGCTCAATGCCAACTCCCTGGTAAGTTCCAGAAAGGGTATCGGTGAAAGCTTTGTTTTGAGCCGGGTCCAAAAAGACAGTGTAAGGGTCGCCAACTGCTTTTACCATTCCCGAAATTGCACCGTAGAGAAGTTTTTGAGGATCAATTTTGCTTTTATCTAAATAAGAGTTGGAAACTTTTTGCCAAACGTCCCAAAAGGGACTAAAATCCACCGTGACGTCTGAAGGAGGTTTGGTGTTAGTGAAATTAAAGATAGGAGTGCGACTACCAAAAGGTAAATAAACATTTTGCCCCACCCAAATACCAGCAAGGAAAATTATTAACCCGACAATAACTTTTGGAAAAATCTCGTCGAATTTTGTGTTGTACTTATTTTTCCCCATTAACTAACAATCTCCAGATTAGCTGCAGCTGTCGTAACGGTCTTCCCTGAAGGAAATTTTACACTTGCTGTTTGTCCCAAAAGCCCAGAGTTCAACACCTCTTCCCCGGTGCTGACCTGGCTAACTTGGCCGAGAAAATCAGTCATGTTCGTCTTTAAAAATTTAACCATATCACCAACTGCAAGTTCCTTCCAGGGAGAAGCCTGCAGTGGTACGGGCGGGGCGTCTACTTCGGGAACAAAAAAGCTTTTAGCCTCCCCAGAAACAAAGGCAAAGCGTCCTTCGAATTTCTTCAATATTTCAAAAATATCCCTGCCCATAGGAATACCGCCAAAGCCTTCTGTCACCAAAACTGAAATTCCTACATCGCTGCCAATACCAAGGCTCAAGAAGTCGCGCTGATTAATACCTCCAACCACTATACCATGAACTCCTAAAGTAAGGGCTTTTTCAATAGTAGACCGCTCTAACAGAGAACCACCGACTATTATTTTACCGGCGCAGTCGGCGGTAATTTTTTGAGGAATAAGAAAGTCTTCCGGTGACGCAATAACTTTTATTACTCCCTCTCTTTCCCTACCTTCGCCGGCGAAACCTCGAATTTGACGACCAACCGATTTTATAAATATCGCCTCTTGCCCGACTCTACTAACGGCTCCTTTGGCCCCAGCCACTAATTTTACCATCGTGGGCAGAAATTTAACTAGAAGGTCTCCATTATTATCTACATCGCTAATAACGCCATCGGCGGGAGAACGAATCTCTTTTTTACCAAGCCCTAAGATTTGGTGCCGCCGAGCAATGATTTCTCCCCGATAAATTCTGTCTCCGATTTTTCGGAGCAGATATTTTTTCGTGTCCCTTCCGGAAACTCCCAGTTCGTGAGCAATTTTGATAAGCCGCTGTCCAGCCGAAACTTCGCAGTGGGCGACAACCGACTCCGGGTCCACTGGCTCCCCAAGCTTTGAGGCGGTTTTACACGGCCCTGGAAATTTCCTTTCCAGTTCAAACTCTATTGGATTAGAAACGCGGATTATCCTCGGGCAAATCATATTTTTATTAGCGAGACCCTTTCTAGGGCTTGTTGCCAAGTTGCTACTGCCGCCCTGGATTTATCTTTACCAAACTCTAGGTTTAAAGGTTTTGGCCGGGCGTCCAAAATAATTCCCCACTCTCCACCAGAGACCTTAAATTTTCCTTTGGCTTCACCTTCCTTAATTTGAATATGAAGATTTTGAGATACTGTTGCTGGAATTAGGGCGATTTCATTATCAGCGATAGATATTTCTTGAATTTCCGAAAGGCCCCAATCCAAACTTACCTTACCACTTCCACCAAGAGAGATCAAAGCGCCTAGGTTTTTTAGAACTTGGGTTAACCCGCCTGCTTGGAGTTTTTTTTGGTTTAGTAAGGCACCGGCCGCACCTAAAAACCCTTCTGGGTCTTGCCAAACTTGAACAACTTTTCCAGCTGCCATCAAATCCAGCAAAATAAGGGCTATCCTTGTTGGGTCTCGCGACCAACTAAATAAGCCACCAGTTACTACCACACTATCAAACTTCGCCGCGTTATGAAGCTCGGGCATAACGCTAAATGAGGCCCTTAAAATAGCTTCGTCCACCTCAAGGCTGTTTTTATCTTCTGGTATATGGTGGAGGCTAGATTTTCGGTTGCCGATTAAGTTTTCCAAGTTAAGCTCGCCTATACTAAAAGAAAGATGAGCGCCCACGTCGGCAACGCTAAAATTTTTTAAAAAGTTGCTTGCTCCGCCATCGAAAATAACCGGGTTTTCGAAACTGCCGCGAAGAGATTCCTGCAACTGACCAAAAACAGTCTCTTTGTTCACAAAGATAGCGCCGTATTCTTTAGCCAGCAAATTGAGTTCATTGTAAGAAGAAGTTAGTATAAAAGCAGTTTCTTTGGATTTTGGTTTTAATTTTTGGATGAGACGACTGGTAGAAAAGCGAAGATCTTCATTGGATGTTGGTGATTTAACGGCCTGGTTAATTGTCACGCCGCCTGCGACGGACACATAGAAAGCTTTTGTCCAGGAAGTTCCGATGTCTAAAATTATATATTCTGTGGATGCGCTCATTGGGTCAGTAACCTTTTGATTTTACCCTAAAGAAAGTCTTTTTTGAAGCCCTTGTGGAGTTAAGACTTCATTTCTTCTGTAAATGGTAAAAGGGCCATATAACGTGCCCTCTTTATGGCGGTGGAGACAGCCCGACCGTGCCGAGCACAAAGTCCGGATTTTGCTCTTGGGATAATTTTTCCTCTTTCCGTTATAAAACGGCGAATGGCACTGACTTCCTTATAGTCAGGCTCAATTTTATCTTTACAAAAAATACAGAATTTTTTTCTATTTTTATTGCTCTGCGCCATGTTTTTCAATAAATAAGTGGGCTAAAAATTTTTGCCTTTTTACTTTTGGCTTTTTACTTAGAAAGGGATGTCGTCTATGTCTATTTCCTCATCTTCTTTGGCCTTACCGTCTTCGCTTTTTTCTTCTTTTTTCTCCTCGACTTTATCTTTTTCTTTGTCAACCGCTTTAGCCGATTCTTTCTTTTCCTTTTTTTCTTCTTTGGGTTCTTCTGATCCCTCCTCTTTTACAACTTCCTTCGGCTCTACTACCGCCGCGGGGGGTCTTTCCTCACCGCCTTCTCTTGTCTCCGGTCTCTTTTGATCGAGAATAACCATATCTTCGGCCACTATTTCCGTAGCTTGTCTTTTCTCGCCGTCTTGAGCTTCCCAACTGCGGGTTTGGAGCCGCCCTTCGATGTAAACCTTTCGCCCTTTGGTAAGAAGCTGAGCGCAAAGTTCTGCTAGTTTATTCCAAGCAACGATACGGTGAAACTCAGTTTCTTCTTTTCGTTCGCTGGCATCGGCTGGCATCCAACTTCGGTTGGTTGCGAGACCAAACGAACAAACGGCTGTTCCCTGCGGTGTGTAACGCAGTTCCGGATCCCTAGTTAAATTCCCTATCAACATCACTTTATTTAAACTTCTACTTGACATGTGTACCTCCAATCACTCTCTTAATAATAAATATCGCAAAACATCCTCGTTAATTGATAATTTTTTTTCTAGTTTGGGAGGAAGATCTTCAGGGGCAACGAAGTGAAGTAAGGAATAGATTCCTTCGGTTTGCTTTTTAAAGGGAAACGCCAGTGGCCGTTTTCCCCAATCGTCACGTTTTTCTACCGTACCTTTAGCATCTGAAACTACCTTTTCAATATCGGCAATTAAATTTTTTTGCGCTTGCTCGGTTAGGTCACCTTTACCCAAAACTAATAATTCGTATTCTCTCATGATTTAGTATATCCTCAAAATTAAACTCGGGAGCAGTATAACACAAGGCTGCAAGCAAGTTCAATATCTAACATAACGTATCAAAAATTTGCAATAAAAGACTATAATATTGTTAACGTAGCAAGAAAAGTTGCTCCTGCAACCCTGCTACTAAAATAAGGAGGTCTGGAGATGAGTCCATACGCCGTGAGAGTCCTGGAGAGGGCGATTCCTACTCTCCCACCTAAACTCAGTAAAGGGTGGGAGGACGACAAGGGTGATAAATGCGGTGCCGAACATGTGCACAGCGTCATCGTGGAAATGGGGCTCTGCATTTGTGCCTCAGACGACAGTGAAGAAAAAATCAAATGTATTGCTTCTCTCTGTGGCGTCGGTTGTGGAGATGTGCTTAGACTTATGTTGGTGAACGATCATTCGACTGACGCCGAGCGTAGAGGTTGTGTCGAAAACGAGCTAAACCTGTGGTTAAGCAGAGCAAGAGCTGCCGAACTCCAGCAACTTTCTCTGTTCGAGACCGTTCGGGCAAACATTGAAGCCGCTGCCACCGTCGACGAGTCCGAAGAATCTGTTGAAGAAAGGATTCCCGTTCTCGTCTGAGATCAGATCCACAGATCCGCTGGGTCGAGACACTTCCCTCTCGACCCAGTTTTATTTCTAGTTATAACCGCAACTACGAGCAAGTGTTTTCTTTCCGGCCTGGATTAGTCAGCGCTAAGCCCAGAATCCAGATGCGCGTGGGCGAAGCAAAATTCCACTTGTTTGACGAGAGTTTTAACTTGAGGAGTTTGGTTCAGGGTAGCTGGAGGATCCGGCCGGCAATTTGGTGTCACCTTTTTTGCAAAAGGTGACAGAAAAAATCAAACATTGAACTTGAATATCGTCACATCTCCATCTTGGAATACGTAATCTTTTCCCTCAAGTCGCACTGAGCCTTTTTCTCTCGCCTGCTGCCAACCACCGGCAGAAATTAATTTCTCCCAATTGATTACTTCTGCCTTTATAAAACCTTTTTCAAAATCAGTGTGAATTGTGCCAGCGGCTTGCGGCGCTTTGGTTCCGGCCTGAACGGTCCAAGCCCGCACTTCTTTCTCACCCGCAGTAAAATAAGTTATTAAGCCAAGCAATTTATAACTTTCCCGAATTAATCTCTCCAACCCAGATTGCTCAAGACCCAACTGCTTAAGATACTCCTTCTGTTCTTCCTCGCCCAACTCCACTAGTTCCGCCTCAATTTTCGCGGAGATAATAACACTTGGAGCAAACTCCCCAAAAATATCTTTAAACTCTACAGTACCTTTAAGGCCTCGCTCGGACACATTAAAAACATAAATCACGGGTTTTGCTGTTATTAACGGCAAAGTTCCCAATAATTCCTTTTCCTCAGTCGTTAAATCCACATTTCTCCCCAAAACTCCTTTTTCCAAACCTTTTTTAATTATTTCTAAAGATTCTAACCTTCCCTTTGTCTCTTTTGTCCCCTTTGTATCCTTTGTCTCGTTCTCAATTAGTTTTTGAATCGTCTCCAAATCCGCCAGAATTAGTTCAGTATTAATCGTTTCAATGTCACTTTTGGGATTTTCCCCGGAACGGACAACATCGTCTTCTTCAAAAGCTCGCACCACGTGGAGGGTTGCATCCACTTCGCGTATGTGCGCGAGAAATTTATTACCCAACCCTTCACCTTGGGCCGCCCCTTTCACCAAACCGGCAATATCGACAAATTGAACAATCGCCGGCACAATTTTTTGGGTGTTAACTACTTTTGCAAGTTTTTCCAATCGAGAATCCGGCACTTCAACAACACCGACGTTTGGATCTATGGTAGTAAACGGATAATTCGCAACTTTCGCGCCACTTGCCTGTCCCTCCGAAGCTTTAGCGAAGGGGGACTTTTTTAACAAAGCATTAAAAAGTGTGGACTTACCAACATTGGGCAAACCAACTATCCCGACTTTCAACATATCTGGCATTTTACCACATGATCTTTACTTGGCCTTATCATAGTGCTAAAATTTGTTCAAATGGAAAATTTTCAAGTTATACGAGGCGGAATAGTTTTTGAACTTGAACCTGAAGACAAAGGCGGTTTTACTATTACAGTACCTTCGTTACCAGGCTGCATTTCCTACGGAAAAACGATTGAAGAGGCACTTGAGCAGATAAAAGATGCGATGGCTGGCTGGCTAGAGGTAGCAAAAGAAGAAGGAATCGACATACCCCAAGAAGTAGAAAGAGCGGTATTTGTTTCTCATTAATGAAGTTAACTCCAATCAAACCAAAAGAAATGGTCAAGATCCTGCAAAAAGCAGGATTTTCTGTACGTAAGCAGACAGGCTCACACGATATTTTATTCAAAAAAGGTGTGCGAAGACCAATTTCAATACCAATACATCCACGCGATTTACCGTCCGGAACTCAAAGAGCAATTTTACGTCAAGCAGAAATATCGTTGGAAGAGTTTAACAAGTTGCTAAAAAAATAAGTTTGTGAAATAATTTATTTAATGCCAGATGAAAATGTAGCTAGTCCACAACCAAGTCCGACACCCACTCCCAAAGTAATTAACTGGAAAACTATCCTTATTAGAGTAGTCATTGGTGCAGTACTCCTCGGCGGAGGTGGCTATCTAGTCTACAATGCTTACCAACCAAAGAAAGAAGAGCCAGCACAAACCACAACTACTACAAAGACAGCTACTCCATCAGCGACTACTCAAACGTCTAAAGATGAGACTGCTGATTGGAAAACTTATACTGGTTCACAAATTAGTTTTAAATACCCCCCAAGTTGGAAGGAATATGATACGTCTACAGATGCAAATTCTACCCGCCCAACGCCTAGTTTTTCTGATAAAGACCCAAATACTGTTAGCCCTGGGGTCGTAGTACCTACTATTAGTATTGATAAATCTTCAACTCTTTCTGTGTTCGGAACAGATTTTAATGGTTTGGTAAATACCAGCGTTGGATACACTTGGAATGCAGGCAAGAGTTACAAAAAGATAAAAAATTTAACAGTCGGGAGTATGCAAGCAGTTTGGATCAGACAAAGTTTAGAAGCAGGTGTAGCGGTTAGTGGCCCATCTTACGACCATATTTATATTGAGAAAAGTAATAAAGTCTACGACTTTTATTTAATGGCGGACACTGCTTCTACCTTGGATCAGTACTCAACAACATTTAATTTAATAATTACAACCTTCAAATTCCTCTAACTTTTACAGCGCCTGACTGGACACAATCCTGCCTAAATCACTTCTTTGGCTGATTAGTTTGGCTTTTCGGGGTTTGGGGATTCTTAATTTGAACTCAAAGGGTATGATAACAGCCTCACTTTGCGTGCTTCTGCTCCATCGCGGCCTACTTTCAGAACTTAAACCCACCTTTCGATCCTACCAAATGACTTTTGGATAAATTTTAGAAATTTCTTGGTCGCGGGTTACAATTGGAAGATTAAGAAGCTTTGCACAAGAGACAATTATTCTGTCATGAATTTCTAAATCATCACCCAATTCTATGTAGCTTTTTACGGCACTTAAGTCTAACTGGGCAATTTGAAAATCTGGTGATGGTAGTTTAGATAGAAAAAGTTCGAAACCTCTCTCGAACCTCAACTTTTTACTAACATGATAGGCTTCTAATAAAACAATAGTCGGTAAGATAATTATACCGGCAGAAATTATTGCCTCTCTAGCTTTGCCACTCAATTTGTAACTCGAAGATAAAAACCAAACTAAAGAGTGGGTATCAAGAAGTATTTTCACGCTTATTAAAACCGCCAGAGTTTTTTGGCTTTATCTAACTCTTCTTCAAGCTTTTTCTCCGGAATTTTAAAGCCTTTTAAGAATCCGTAAAAATCTTTAGCAGTATAGTTGCTCTTAAACTCTTCCTGCTTGGTCCCTATTTTGGCTGCCTCAATTTCCTCATCGGTGATATTGGTTCCCTTTAAGAAACCCTTTAGTGTGTTTTTTGAAGGAGTTTTTGGCTCTTTATCCAAATTTGCCTGCAATTCCTTAAGAGTTTTTAATTCTTTTTCTAGAGTAGCTATTGTTTTGTCTAAAACCTCAACTTTTTTCATAACAACAAAACTATAGCAAATTGTCCCGTATTAAACAAGCTAATAACCGACTCGTCCAATTTGGACGGGCTATTTCAGGAATTTTTTGGCGATTGCAGCAAGAGTCTTCTCTTCAGAAAATTGGATTTTTTCGGCAAAATCGGCAAGATGCACCCATTCACAATAAAAAGTCTCGCCAGTCGGGGCTTTTCTCGTCCAACTACTTTCGCCGCCGCCTTTAGACAGAAAAAGAAAATAAATAATTGTTTTTTGATATCTTTGGTTGGAAGAGCCAACCCCTCCCCGCACCACCTGCCCAAGATCCGCGATAAGGACAATCTCTCCCAAACCAGTCTCTTCGATAAGCTCTCTTTTGGCAGCGTGAAGCTCGGATTCTTCCTTCTCGATACTTCCACCCGGCAAAAAATAGTTTGGTTGGTTTGGGAATCTTCTAATTAATAAAACCTCGTAAGATCCTTCTTGGGTTTTACGAACTACAAACCCGCCGGCATGAGTCGAATTGGTCATCCAGTTAATTATAATTGGAGTAGGTAAAGATGCGCTAGACTCCTATTATTCGTAGCGAAGAGCATCGATTGGATTTTTGCGGGAAGCCCCCAAGGCCGGAATTATCCCAAAGACAATCCCCACCACCGCGGAAAATCCTAAAGCAAGAAGCAAAACTGAAGGGTCCAATTTTATCGGAATCGCAAAATCGGCTGGAACAGCGCTTACACCAGCGGCAAAAATCCCAATTGCCACAAGACCACCAAACATCGTCAAGATAATACTCTCAATCAAAAATTGTAAAAGTATTGCGGCTCTTGTTGCTCCAACCGCCTTGCGAATACCAATCTCCCTTGTCCTTTCCGAAACTGAAACTAACATTATATTCATAATTCCTATTCCACCAACTAAAAGTGAGATCGCCGAAATTGCACCAAGCATTGCCGTTAAAATATTTAAAATTCCGTTGACAGTACCAAGTAGATCATCTTGCGACAATACTGAAAAATCTTCCTCACCTTTGTGGCTAGCCAAGATAGCCACCTTGACTGATTTTTTAAGCTGATCAATTGAACTCGAATCTTTAGCTTGCATTGTTATTCGAAATATCTGTTTGTTGTGAGTAACATCCCAACTGGTGTGGATCGGCATCATCACTAAACTGTTAAAATCCGGTCCAACTAAGTTACTCGCTGAGTCTCTTTTCTCTAAGACTCCCACAATTTGAAAATCGGTCGCTCTGGTCGTTAAGGTTTTACCTAAAGGGTCCCCATCTGAGAAAAGTTTTTCGACAACATTTTCGCCAATAACAACATTTCTTACGTTTGAATCTTCATCCTCCTCATCCAAAAATCTCCCCTCTTTAAGTTTAAAGTTGAAAGCCTTCTCAACTCCGGTAGACCCTCCCAAAATAACCGCCGAGTCCAAGGGGGTATTGCCTCTTTTAATAGAACCAGAAATAAGATTCATCATAGAAAGGTTTTCTGCCTCTGAAACCTGCCTTTTAACTGCTAGGAAATCGTTTTCAGTTAAAGTACTTTGACCAAGAGAAGCAGTAAAATTGACTTGACCATTGCTACCTTGCTTACCGGAGATAACAACGACTAAGTTTGTTCCCAAACTTTCAATCTGTTTTCCCACCTGCGCTTTTACTCCGAACCCGATCGAAAGTAAACTCGATATGGTCAAAATACCAATGACTATTCCCAACATGGAAAGAAAACTGCGCGATTTTTTCGCGAGCAGCGATGAAATTGCCATGCTGATGGCGTCAAATAAAATCATTCAATCCTCCCGTCGGCTAATCTGATAATACGACCCGCTTTTTCTGCCAAAATATTGTCGTGGGTAACAACAATTACTGTTTTTCCTTTTTGATTAAGCTCTCGTAGTAGCTCAAAAATTGCTTGTCCCGTTTTGGAATCTAAATTTCCCGTTGGCTCGTCGGCTAAAATAATCTCCGGGTCGTTCACCAGTGCCCGAGCCATCGAGACCCGTTGCTGTTCCCCACCAGAAAGTTGGCTGGGTTTATTTTTTAACTTTTCGGAAAGCCCAACCTCTTTAAGAATTTCCATAGCCTTTTCTCTTCGGTTAACTCTATTTCTGGAATAAATCAGCGGCAAAACAACGTTGTTGAGACTACTGGCACCTTGCAAAAGATTAAAAAATTGAAACACAAAACCGACTTTTTCGTTGCGAAAGCGGGCCAGTTGACCATCGTTCATTTTGTCCAAATTTTGGCCGGCGATTGTCACTGTACCTAAAGTTGGTTTATCTAGACCACCAATCAAGTGCATCAAAGTTGATTTACCACTTCCGGAAGGACCCAAAATCGCCACAAACTCGCCTCCCTTTATTTCCAAAGAGACGTTATCCAATGCCTTAAACTCGCTTTCGCCACTCTTGTAAATTTTGGAAATATTCCCGAGACTAATAAATGAGTTTTCAATATTCATTTAAAAACCCAACTTTTCTTTAACCAAAATCATGGTTATTCTTCCAGGACGAACCTCTTTGTTAAATATTAAAACTTTGCTAACATCGCTGGTAACTTCTTTACCCAACGCCTTGGACAATCTTTTCGACTCAAGTGGCAAAATATAATCATAAATCCTTTCCATTCCCGCATCCAAATTTTTGACAATTTTTTGAGTACCAACCACCCAAACCACGCGACTCGCCCCATAAGCATAGGCTCCCAATTGACTACCGGTGTTAGAAGCAACCACTACTTTTCCGTCTTCAGTTACAGCGTGGATGCTTCCTATTGACCACTCAGGGGCTGCTCCAAGCTTACTCATCTCCTGCCCTTGAGTGGTGCGATCCATACTGCTCAGCTCCTTGCGAACTGATTTGTAATTACCTAATTCGTCAATTGCCTCCGCCAAGCCAATATCTTTAAGAGTCATCGATTGCATAGTCATAACCTCAACGTCTTTTGGCAAAATATCTAGGACTTTTTCTTTTGCCTCCTTTCCGTTTTCAACCACAACTACCTCAATTTGAGCTTGCCTCAAAGCATCAATAACCTTTTTAATTGAATCGTCAGTTGCAAGTTGATCCCAATTTTTCATTTGAAATTTCATTTGGCTCTCCGGTAGAGCCGGATACTGATAAAGAGGAAAACTAAGGTGATTCCAATTATCCAAAGAAGGGACGGCAGGACTGCGTCATGAGAACCCCCGGCAGTGAAGGACCGTATGGCTTCGACGATTTTGGTTACCGGTTGATTTTTTGCAAAACCCTGCAGCCATCCTGGCATGGTCTCGACGGGTACAAATATGGCACTGGCAAAAACTAAGGGGAAAATCCAAATAAATCCGGCCGGTAGGGCCGCCTCAGGGTTTTTCACTATTAACCCAACGGTAACCGCGATCCAGGAAAAAGCAAAACCAAAAAGAATTGCTAAAGTAACACCCAACAATCCGTTCGCGACTCCATCTTGAAATCTAAAACCAAGTAAGAAACCAACCCCAACCATAATCACCACCACAAAGATATTTCGCAGTGTATCGGCAAAAACTTTGCCGATGATAACTGCGGAGGCCGCCATTGGCAAGGAACGCAACCGCTCAATCAGACCAGAGGCCATATCCTCGGCAATTCCAACACTAGCTTGACTAGAGCCAAAAAGCGCTGATTGAACGACGATCCCCGGTAAAAGAAAATTAATATAATCTGTTTGTCCCGGGGGCAACCTTAATGCTCCTCCAAAAACATAGTTAAAAAGAAGTAGAAACATCACTGGCTGCACCGTCGAAAAGATAATAAGCTGAGGAATCCGGCGGTAGCGGATCAGGTTACGCTGTGTCAAAACTAAAATATCGCTAATTGTGTTTGTAATGCTACTCATCGCCAGTTCCCCTCTCGGTGTAAGTCAGAAACACCTCATCAAGAGTCGGCTGAGTCAAACTAATGTGGTTCACTTCAACATTGGAGCTTTCCAAAATATTTAAAACGTCCCGTAAATCGGCTGGGCCCTTTTCAGCCGGAATGGTAATTAGTTGGTGACTATCTTTGATGTGAACATTATCACCAAATTTTTCTTTTAGTAGATGAGCAACTTGGGAGGCCTGTTCCCAATCTTTTGGTTCTATTTCGATCATTGTGCCCCCCAATTTTCTTTTTAGCTCACGAGCTGTTCCGGATGCGATAATTTTTCCTTTATCCAGCAAGACTATTTCATCCGCCAGAGCGTCGGCTTCTTCCAAATATTGGGTAGTTAACACTACCGAGGTTCCTTTTTTCACTAAAGCGCGGATAAGATGCCAGAGATCACTGCGTGTTCTTGGATCCAGCCCAGTAGTTGGTTCATCCAGAAAAAGGACTTCTGGCTCAAATAGAAGGCTTGCCCCCACATCCAAACGTCGTCTCATCCCACCAGAGTAAGTCTTAACCGGCCGGTTACCAGCCTCTTCCAACGCCATTTGATTCAATACAAATGCAGCTCGTTTCCGCGCTTCTTTTCCGCCCAAATGATAAAGTTTGGCGACCATTTCCAGATTTTCTCTACCAGTGAGGGTTTCATCAACCGCGGCGTATTGACCAGCTAAACCGATGACACCACGTATCTGAGCGCCACTGCTAGCGACATCGAATCCGGCGACAGTCGCCTTTCCAGAATCTGGTTTAATTAGCGTCGTTAGTATTCTTATTAAAGTAGTTTTCCCGGCGCCGTTTGGTCCGAGTAGACCCAACACTTTGCCTTTTTCGGCTTCGAAGCTAACCCCGGCAAGAGCTTCCGTCTTTCCAAAGTTTTTATAAATATTGTCTACTTTAATTATTGGTTCCATCTTTAATGGGACTGCCTTCAGAAGAGTTGATTTTACCAAGTAAGTTGGTTAATTGCGATATCTCCTTGTCAGTTAAACTGGCAAATTTAGGGCCGAGCCTTTCCAAAAACCCCTGACGAAAAGCTTTGATTCGATCTTGGGCTTTTTCGGAAAGTTTCACGCGTTGGCTACGGCGGTCATCCGGATTTTCCTGTCTGGTAACAATGCCCATCTCGACCGCCCTATCTACCATTTGTGTAACGGCCCCGGAAGTTATATTTAAAGATTCGGCAATTTCCTTCACTGAAACTCCGTCTTTCTCTTTTTTTAAACGGAAGAAAAGGTCCAAGTGCCCCCGCCCGAATTTTCCGGCGCCTAAAGCACCAAAGCGCCCGCCGAATTTGTGGGCAAAACCGTCTTGGTGTTCATGGTCGTGACCATCCGGCTTCATTGACCGAAAGGCGCAAACCATTTCTTTAAAAAGTTTTTCAAGTAATTCTTCTCTTTGTTTTTCCATAGCCAACTACCTTAATTTTGACTTTTAACTTTTGCCTTTTGAATTTCTTTTGTGTTACCTTAACCCCATCCAATTAACTGAGTAACTAATAACTTTACTAACTAAACAGTTAAGCAACTAAACTATTATTTGTCAACTCTATTTTTGAATTAAAAATTGTCTAACGGCTCGCGGGAATTTATCTCTTGGAGGATTTTGGAGTCTCTTCTCTGCGGTGTTTAAACACTTTTATTGCGCCTATGGTAACAAAAGTGCCAACAAGCGCAGCTATCCAACCGGCAAGAACTTCCCAAACTAATCGATCCTCTCTTTTTTCTATTTCGCGCAACGATCTGCCGGCGAGGACAAACCCTGGTTTCGGCCCACCATAGTGGCTTATCACCACTGCACTACGAACCCCGGCGGCCGGCTGCCAAGTGAAACGCTGTTCCCCATCCTTTTTCACTTTATCAAGCACCCCGTCCGGTAAAGAAGGTGTCTTTCCGTTAAGTTGTACTGAAGAAGCCAGTTCCTTGCCTTTGTCGTCATAAATAACAATGTATGGTCCAAGGCTTTTGCTAAGATCTGTTTTTTGGGTAGGAACCACTTGTTGTGGGGGTACACCAGAAGCAAGTCCCGCTGCCACATCTTCGGCGATTTGAATCTGGGGGTCATTGCCAGTAATGCGTAAATCTTGCTGAACGGCGCCATAAACCAGCCCAGAAAGTATTGTGGCCAGCACTGCAAAAGGAAGCCAACGTACAAAGGTCCGAATAAAAATCTTTTTGAACATGAAGGATAAGTATATCATACTTAGGCTAATAAAAATCCTCAGCAAACCACTTCATCCGATAGTATTTGCTTTTCTTCTCTGGATGTGTTATACTGCCCTTTGAAACAGAAATTGAGCTACACAACGATTTATTCCCTATTTTCTACAATTTATGTAGTTAAGGTTAATCTTTGAAACTAGCTCCTAAGATACCTTGACTACGCAGTTCTCCTTAGTCCTAAGGACGTAAGACGCGTAGCGGCTTAGCCTTTCTTTTCAACAACATATGTATAACAGAAACTTTTCGCGCCGAAATCGTTTCGGAAAAAGATATAATAATAGTGATTTTAGGAGATTTTCTCCGGCTCCCCCAAAGCAAAAAAGCAAACTAAACGGGGCGGATCACAGCATCTTTATAAAAAAAGCTCTCGAAGTTACAACCGAGCAGAGTTACACTCCGCACAACAGTTTTGCGGGTTTTGCTATTTCTCAGGAACTAAAAAGCAATGTTGCTCGGCGTGGTTACACCCACCCCACCCCGATCCAAGACAAAGCGATTGAGCCGATTCTTGCCGGTCGAGACTTAATTGGTCTGGCCAACACAGGGACAGGAAAAACCGCCGCTTTTCTAATCCCAATTATTAATAAAATCTACAAAGATCGCAACCAAAAGGCTCTCATCGTTACTCCTACTCGCGAACTGGCGAGCCAAATCAATGATGAGTTGAAAAGTTTTGCCTCTGGTTTGAAAATTTACTCAGCGTTGATTATTGGTGGTGCTAGTCTGAACCGTCAGATCTGGGATTTACAACGCAACCCTAATGTCGTGATCGGCACCCCCGGCCGACTCAAGGATTTGATAGAACAAAAGCGCCTAAATTTATCAGGTTTCCGCACCATCGTTCTTGATGAAGTGGACCTGATGGTCGATATTGGTTTTATCAACGACGTCAAATATTTCATTTCTTTGCTACCGAGCCCGCGTCAATCGCTCTTTTTCTCGGCGACAATTGGCCCCAAAGTCCGGGAACTACTAAATGCTTTCGTCAAAGATCCGGTAACTGTCTCCGTCCAGACACAGCCGACTGCCGAAAATATTGATCAAGATGTGGTGAAGATAAACGGTGGCAATAAGGTGGACAAACTCCACGATCTGCTAATTCAAGAAGAGTTTGACAAAGTGATGGTTTTCGGCCGCACCAAACACGGGATTGAGAAACTGGGCAAACAACTCTCCACTCGGGGTTTTACTGTTGGCGAAATTCACGGCAACCGTTCTCAAAGCCAAAGGGTGCGCACTTTGAAAGCCTTCAAACAAAATGAATTTAAAGTGCTTCTAGCTACGGATGTGGCCGCTCGTGGATTGGATATTGATAGCGTCTCGCACGTGATCAACTACGATCTCCCCGAAACTTACGAGGATTACATCCACCGAATTGGTCGAACCGGCCGCGCGAACAAAAAGGGCATCGCGTTAACCTTCGTCGAATAATCCAATTTAACAAGTTACTAGGTTAGGAATAGTAGTTTATCTGTTGCTTAACCGTAAGATATTGGTTGAAGCAATTTGATAAATTGTTATGGGTTGGTGAGTTGTGGTATAATAATTTAACTCAACAGGCTAAATTAACCTGGGAGAAAATCAAGGAGGAGAGAGCGATGCAAACTGATCTAAACGCGGTGACTTTTCGTGTTAGTCTAGTCGATCAACTGAGATCGATACTGTCCAAAGACCCTTGGGATCCACGCGGCAACCCGGTCGCCCGCTGTATCGCGAGAACTTTGAAAGTTCCTCTGACGAGCGTCGCCGTGCACTACTTGTTTGCCAGAATTGGGTCCAGAGAAATACGACTAAGTGTAGCAACGTCGGACCTTTGTGACTGGCTGTTTCAGTGGAATGAGCGAAAGTTCCCGTTTCAGCGACCGATCAGTTTTCGCTACGATCCAGCCGAACAACAGCTAATCGCAGCTTAAACTTGAACCAAAGCCCAAACCGATAAAACGGGGGCGGGCTTTTTCTTTTCTGGCAAACTCGCCTGCGCCAAAACTTGGGTAAAGAAACTCTTTGAGAAATCTTCCTTCGCTTGAAAGCAAATCTCGGATTTACGTTTTAGGGGTTAAGTATTTTGAGTCTCGAAAAAATGGAGAGTCTTGGAAGGAACGCGGTCCTTCACACCAAGTATCTCAATACCAAGTGGCCGACCTTCGCTGTCATAATCAACTAAAACTTCATCAGAAAGTTCTTTGGTCACGGCAACCTTACCTTTTTTGTCAGTTAAGTATATGTAAGCCGCGTCGGCTTTTGGATCGTAGCGAACGTTCATAGCTGCTCCTTAAATTTAGGCTTACTAATCCAATGATTGGTAATGACTATTATATCATTTCCTTCTTTCACAAACACTATTTTCAAAAAGCGTTTATCAATTTGTTTAATAGCAATTTTGCGGTCTAACCTACCAGGAAATAAAATATCTGGATACTCAATCGTCTGTTTAACTTGTTCTACGGTGATGTCTCTTTCAACCAGTCTTTCTTCTGCATGTAAGGTAAATCTAATCACAAAAAGATTTTAACTTTCAGATTTACGGAAAGCAAGCTTTGCTTTAGTCGAAGACGCAAGCTTTGCTTATCTTTTCCCTCGCTTGAAAGCAAATTTATTTTCATTGACAAGTTTATCTTAATAAGATATTATTACACTGTATGAAAAATATCTCCAGGAACACAGAAGTAATTTCCATTTCTTTACCAAAAGAAACTGCCGAGAAACTTGAAAAAGCCAGAGGCTATCGTGGTCAGTCTCGCAGCGCTCTTATCACAGCCTTGATTGATAAAGAAGTTGAGGAAGAACGCTGGCAGAAAATCTACAGAAGAGGCCGAGAAACTGCAAAACACTTGAAAATAACCAGCGAAGACGACATCGATCGCCTCTTACATGAGTGATAGACTTAAAGTAGTTTTCGACACCAACATTTACATTTCCGCGATAGTTTTTGGTGGACCCCCACAAATTTGCTTAGAAGCAGCTCACGGTGGTAAAATTGAGCTTTGCACATCAAAGGCAATTCTTTTGGAATTATCGAACAAGTTAAGAGAAAAGTTTGGTTGGAGCGAAGAAGATATAAAAGAAGTACTGGTCGGTATTTCAAAATTTGTACAGGTTACTACTCCAAAAATAAGTGTAGCTGTAATCAAAGACAACCCCGCCGACAACAGAATTTTAGAAGCAGTGCTGGAAGCACAAGCAGATTTTCTAGTTTCTGGAGACAAAAAGCATATCCTGCCGTTAAAAACCTTTCGCAAGGCAAAAATAATTACAGCCGCCGAATTTTTAAATCTTCTTTAACTTTTTCCTTCGCTTGAAAGCAAAATTTGTTACTTCCCACCTTCGAAAGGGGGGATATCTTTCCATAACGGGCTCTTATCTTTGGGATCTCCATTGTTATAGTTAACGGTAATCTCTTCACCTTTCTTTATATTTTTAATGGCTTTAAACTCTAATAGTTTTTCTTTTGAAATATATTTATAGGTAGTGTTTGGTTCGTATGAATGATTGTAGAGAGAACCAAAACCCAAAGCTATGACAAGCATGTCCTTGTCATCGTCAAAAGAAAAATAATACTTCACCAGGATACTTTCCTTCAAATTAAATACATCACTCTCTGGTACTTGGATGGTGGGGCAGATTTCGATAACCCCATTCTTGGTGATATCTTGAGAAGCAAAAACTCCTCTACCAGCGTTTTTTATTTTAGATTCCGAAAGATAAATTTTTGTTGAAGGTAACAACTTCATAGGAGAGTTACTTATAATCCTTTATTCATCATAGTTTTCTTGTACACCTGACCTTTTTTGTCATATGTGATCCACTCACCCACTTGCTTTCCTTTTTCGAAATAACCAGAGCGCATCTTGGTGCCGTCTTTGCGGAACCATTCCCAATAGCCTTCCATTATTCCATCCACCAAACTCCCCTTGGCCCAGATGCTTCCATCTTTATGATATTTGATATGTTCTTCTCTCATGTCAGTTCTTTATAACATGAGTAGTAGGGTCCGTTGCCATCATCTACGTAACCTCTCTTCTCATAGAATTCTTTCACCTTTTGGTCGTTGGCTTCGACATAAAGCGCGATCTTTTTGCCCCCTCTTTGCCTGACTACTTCTTCCGCAGTTCTTAATAACTCGGAACCTATACCCTCGCCCCGAAGGCTATTTTTAACGATAAATCGATAAAAGAAGGTTTGACTTAATCCCTGAGGCGTAAGAACGATTAACCCAACTATTTGGTCGTCTAGTACCGCGATTTGAATTAAATCTTTGTCTTGCTGAATGATTGAGACGAGATTTTCTTCACTGGCCCAAACGGGCTTAAACGTACCTTCCTCTTTTAAGAAAGTAACTATTTTCGGACAATCCTTGGCGGCTGCACTTCGAAAAATTACATTTTCCATTTTTCCGTCAAGTTTAACAGAAGTGTTTAAAAAGTAAACAAAGAAACAAGAGCTAAAAAGGAAATTATATCACTCGAAAATAAATTACAAAAGAAAAAGCGGCTTGAGTAAAATTTGGTTTAAAAATGGAAAGAGCCAGAAGTTCTTTAACTTCTGCCTAGCTAAGGGTAACTGTTATAATAGTAGTGATGAGGAAACTACTGCTCTACCTGATTTTACTTTTAATTGTAGCTGGAATTTTTGTTTTTCTACTTTGGAAAAAACCGGCTGGAGAAAATAACCAACAACCTACCACCTCCTTCCTAAACCAACCAAGGATCAGTTTGGCTTTGGTAGCTACTGGTCTTGGTAAGCCGACCGCGATTGTCTCCACTCCCGACCCCACTGACCCCCGCCTTTTTGTGGCCGATCGCGCCGGTGTAATCCGGATTATTGACGGGGCGGGCCAGCCGCAACAAAACCCATTTTTAGATATTAGAGACAAGGTCCAAGCCCACGGTGAGATGGGTCTACTCGGAGTTGCCTTTGACCCAGCCTACAAAACAAACGGTAAATTTTACGTCGATTACATCGACAAAAGTAGTAATAGTGTGGTTGCCAGCTTTAAAGTCTCGAAAAATGCGGACCAAGCGGACTCTTCTTCTGAAAAAATTCTATTAACGCTGGCCCAACCTTTTCCAAATCATAACGGCGGAAACATTGCGTTTGGTCCGGATAAATACCTCTACATTGCTTTTGGCGACGGTGGCTCCGGCGGAGACCCAGGAAACCGAGCCCAAAACCTAAATGTGCTGTTCGGTAAGATTTTGCGTATTGATATACGCAAAGATAGTGGTTATTCAATCCCACCCGACAACCCATTCGTTGGCAAAGCAGATGCAAAAGCGGAAATTTGGGATTGGGGTCTGCGCAACCCGTGGAAATTTAGTTTTGATAAGAAAACTGGCGACCTGTGGATCGCCGATGTCGGCCAGAATAAAATAGAAGAGGTGGATTTGGAAAAAGCAGGCGGGGATGGCGAGTTTAATTACGGTTGGCGCTGTTACGAAGGATCCGAGGCTTTCAATCTAGCCGACTGCAAAAATCGTGATAGTTATACTTTTCCCATAGTAGAGTACTACCACAATCAACATCGCTGCTCCGTGACCGGAGGATATGTTTACCGAGGCAAAAAATATAAAGTGCTTTCCGGGAAATATTTTTACGCAGATTATTGCACGGGCGAAGTGTTCATGGCCGAACAAAAAGAGGGCAAATGGGAAGCGACGGTAGTTTTAGACACACCATACCAGATTACTACTTTTGGCCAAGACGGGGCTGGTGAGCTTTACTTAGCGGATTTCGCCACCGGCAGCATTTACCTAATTCAAGACATAGCTAATTAAATAGATGGAAATAAGGCAACTAAAAATTATTACGGGGGGGGGGTCAGAACCTGATAAAGAGCCAGCCGGAGTTCTAGTTAGGTTTAGCGGAAAGTCTTTTGTTGTAAATTATCAATATAGTAAAGATAACGAAGAGATTATGGACCAAGTCCTACCAACCTTCAGGTTCGATTAATACTTCGACAGGCTCAGAACAAGACTCTCACTACAAGCACAGATTCCTCGACTGGTACGAGCTTTAGCATGTAAACCGGGGGTTTACAGAGGCTAATCAAACGAAGCCAGATTTTCAGGGGTTGCTTCCATTATAGCTACCACCTTGTAGGCAACTGCATCTGGATTTTGGGCCCATACAACCGCAACCTTCTGGAGAAAAATTATCTCCTCCTGGCCACTTTTGTAGATAGGTACCCCGCCCTCTGGCAGAAGCGAGTCATCTATCCCCACGAGAGAGAGTTCTCCATTAGTCTGACCATTTGGCGCTTTGCCGAATAGCACTTGTGTGTAGCTTACGTGCGGCGCTGGTCCAAACTGGCAAACAAAACACAAATCAACCCGACCGACAACTACCAGATCTGCGTTTTCATTCGGGTGGTTGAGGGGTGCACCGGACCAAGATTTAGGTGTCGGGGTTGGGGTTAGAGTTTGTGTAAGTGTAGAATTAGGAATGGTTCCACTAATTGGATCAGTTGTGGTCGAGGTTTGTAGAGGCGTTGAATTTTGATCGCCAGTTGACGGACTTGAAATGTCTGGTGCAGCGGATAAGTTTTCAGGTGAACTATTGAGATTGTTGGCTGAAACCTCTGCTGGCTGATTTTGCAAACTTTGTGGTCTGCTCGCTTGGGTATTTTGCGCAGTTTGGTTGCCGCTAGCAAAGACGATGCTACCTAAAACCAACAATAAAGTAGCCGCTACGAAGGTAGCTTTGAGCTGTTTTGAAAAAAATCTAATTTTAGAAATTAAACTTGATATCATAAATAGTTCAAAAAAACTACTGCTTTTGGTGCAGTAGTAATTTTTATAGGGCCAATATATCAAAGTAGTTCAAACTTGTCAACACTCAAATTGCCGCCTGTCGCATTCCTTGTAACCTACATCCTATAACGCTTCAACCCCAGGGGTTGAAGATTGCAGGATGCTCAAACAGAAACTACCAAATTACTTCCTCAAGATGACAGGGTAGAATATCCCACTTTGCGTGCTGCGACCACTTCGTGGTCTAAGTCCTCACAAAGTTAGGACGCAAAGTGCTTTACATTTTTAGTCGTCACGAAGTGAAGACGCAAAACGCTTTAGCGTTTTACTTACCCTGCATGCTTTGCATTTCCATCCAAAGCACCATAAAGGCGCAAAGACCAACTATTAAGTAGACAATATTTTCAACTGCTGGCCAGTTGCCAAGAATTAAATTAATAACGTTGAGATTTGTATTGAGAAAATACCCCAGGGCAACTAAACTCCAGTTGAGTCCACCGATAACAAGAATCCAAACACCCCACTTTTTTTCCATGCCCATTTTTTGCTCACCTCCCTTCATTACTATTTAAGCGAGCTATTTAAATGGATTTGATGTACCAAGACGATTGTTTGCCGGCCTTGATAAGTACTTTATGTTGCTCATTATTGAGTTAACTAAATCTTTCTCTTGAAGGGTAAGTGATACAATTTCACCCGGAGTAACCGAAGCTGAAGACGCACCAAGAGGAACTTCTAAAGTTAGGTCGCCTTCCAGAGCGTTGTCGCCTTGAGTTATAGTAACATCCGTGACAGCCACTAGTCTATCCGCATTTTTGTAACTTGCGATAAATTTGAGGATATTATCAAAATTACCAATTACTACAATTGATAACTTGTAAGATTTATTAGAAGTTTGATTTGGCACCTGGGTAGCAGGAGTTGCTTGAGTACTAGATGAAGGCACTCCGCTACTGGAAACATTAGTTTCTACATCCTTAACTTTAACACCAGCGGACTGGGCCAAAACCTCGTTTAGAGTTACTAACTTTAAGGTATCCTGGGTACCTGGGATGTATTTATTTATAAACGACGAAACTTCTTGAATCTCAGATTTATCTAAACTTTTTGCTGCTGAAATCCCATCTTCCAACTGCTTTACATTTTGTTTAAGACCACTGTTCTCGGAACTCGTTTCAAAGTATGAAGTAAGTCTTGGGTAAATCAAAAAATAAATTATCGAGACGCTAAAAACAAGCGTCACCAAAATGCTAATTGCAATAAAAAATGAAGTCTTTTTAAAAATTTTCTTTAATTCTTTCATTTCAGCTTAAAACTAAAAATAAAGTCGTACGAGGCTGCTCCCAACTTTGAAATACCTACAATCTTAGGGGAATCAAAATCTTGCTTATTTTCATTTAAGTAATTAAGCGACTGATAAACTATTGCTGGTCTTTGAGCCTCCCCCTCTAGTTGAACTGAACCATCACCCGTAACTGAAAGGGTCTTCACCCTTATTCCGACTGGCAATGAATCTTGAATTTTTTTAACTCTAGCTTCTTGAGCTGGATGAGTGCTTAAAAAACTTTGGTAAAGGCTAATCTTTCCCTTTGCGGCTTTTAGAGTAGCGGCTGGGGTGGATACCTCTTGCCATTCTAAGTTATCGGCTGAAAGCTGATATTGGAGCTTTTTTTGTTGGGATTTTTCTTTATTGTCGACGAGGAATACACCTACATATGCCAAAACTTCACCGGCCAGTATTGCTGCCAAAACAACTAGAACAGCTGATCGGATTTTTTTAGTTCGTAACTTCTGCTCCTCTTCGGGTATTAAGTTTATATCGGAAGACTTGCCAAATAATCCAAACAGCATAGGCAGTTTTAATAAACTTCCGAGGGCTAAAACCCTCGGTATTGTTCTTTAAGTTTACACGAGCGCAGAAAACCCTTGAAAGTCTAACTTACATTTCCCCTCAGAAGTGTGTAATCACTCTTAGCATTCATCCCCACTTTAAGAAAGTGGATTTTCTGCTAGCGATTATAACAATTTAATCGTAGCACCTCTACCTCACTCGCACAAGAGCTTTAATAAATTTCCTTCCAACTAGTTATTTCAAAGCCGCCGCCGGGGCCTGACGAAAAGCCACTGTCGGCAAACCCGCTCGTGTAGTTCACAGTAGCATTTTGATCGATGGCGAGCTTATAACCGGTTATTTGACCAGAACCAGCCCTATTTTTTAAATGAATCTCTCCCTTTGGTGCGTAAAGAATTACAAGCCCTGCATTATTCGATAAATCCAAGGCAGCATTACTGGCTGTACAAGGCAAACCAGAAGGGCTAATGCTGGTATTACCATCACAATCGTTTGTTGTTATCAACATAAAGTAACTACTAGGTTGGCCAGAACCAGAAAATTGGACATTAGTTCCTAAATCCACGTAGCCGTCAGAAAGCAAAATTCCTCCTTCTGATCCGTACGATGGGTCTAAATTCAAGATTGCCCCACCACCAACTTGGATATTACCATGCACCCAGACAGTACCAGTCAGAGTAAAGTTATGACCAACCGGTATAGTAAAGTCACCCGTGATTTCCTTTGGCCCCAAACTTGAGGATGTGCCTGATGGTGTATAGTCGCCACTTATAGTCCCACCGTCCTTAGCCTGACTCTTAAAATCGGAAATATTGGCATCTGAAAGCGGGAAACTTTGAGGGGCAGGTACAGCTTGAGATGTATCGCAAGGTTTGTTGTTTCCAGAACCGACTTTACAATAATTATTACCAGCGATGGTAGAGCCATCCACCTCATACGCCTTTGCATCACCCACCCCGGCAGTACCGACTTCTATACTATTGATTAAATTTTGGACCCCGCTAAGTGAAAGTTTGAAGTAACCATCTAAGCCGGTATTAGACCACGGGCCGGCGGAATACTGGCCTATCTTTGCTAAACCAGAAGTGTAGGAATTATTCGCCGCCCAAACGTAATATTTACTTGAGCTATTGCTCCCATCTAAAACTAGCCAGTAAGTTATCCCTGTTGAAAGCTGTGGATTAGAAGTGAAGTTTACCGTAACCCAACCATAACTCGTACTCACACTTGAGTCATTCAAAGAACCACTTGCATATGTTGTTGACCCGGGATTTCCAGAAGAATTATTTGTTATTCTAACTGTCACATTCGAAGGATTACCAACTTTCTTTATATAAAGATCAACACTTTTTGCCTGATCCGTAGTTGAAACTTGAAAACTTTGGCCCGTATCTTCGGAGGAGTTGTTGTCGCCAAAGGTAATTGAGCTACCCGGTATAGCTGGAGTGGAATTGTCTTGATCCACGCTACCAATACCAGTAGCCGCAAAGGCGGATCCTGTTATTACCGATTTGGTCACACCACCACTAATGCTCCCATTTGAATAAACGTTGCCATCTATTGTTGAATTATTCAACATCACCACTCCTCCATAACCAACTTGGACTCCATAGTTAAACGAGACTTTATTTGAGTGGGCGGTTGCATTTAGATCTACTTCTATCTCACGCACCCTGCCATCTACGTCTGCCTTAGAAGTAACCACTGTGGCCGACAGCGGACCACTAATGTTCACGGCAGTACTTCCTCCGCCAACGCTAAGAGTGTAACTTGCGCTGTACTTCATCCGATTTTTCAATCTTAGAACTGCATCCTCGGCGCCCGACTCGGCAACGTAATAACTTTGGGCAGATTTTACAACGTTATTAACCTTTTTAATTTCGTTAAAGGTTAAAAGGCCGACGGCGGCGGCAAGTACAGCTGCTGCCGACAAAACCACTGCAATTGTCGCCAGTGTCACCTGCCCTCCCTCTGGCAGTACTTTGATAAATGATCGTTTGATTTTATCCGTAGCTTTGAAACTTTTGATTATCATTTTTTATCGCTATCTACTAGTGGCTAATACGACCTCAGCGACGCCGTCGACGTTAAACTAATCGGTGTCTTCGGCCCAAAAAACGCATCTTTATACTCCACTGTTAAATTTATCTGAACATCTTTACTGCCTGAGGCAGATAAATTTGTAAAACCTAAATTAGTCACCTTAACTTTCTGAGATGTAACCGCAGCGGTAGCAACCCCCTCTTTCTTTTCATAAAGCACTCCGTCATCAATGTAGAAATCTACGTAAGTTGTATCTTCATCCGCCGGTAAATCTTGAGTCGTTTCAAGAGAAAGTTGCCCAGGATTTGTACTAAAAACACTGGTCGGTGTATAAATAGCGGTTGCGTGACGAGCCTCAAAACTCATTACATCCATAGCCCGATTAGCATTATCCAAAGCTTCTCTACTTCTTCTACCAGTTTCGGCCAAGTTACTAATTTGAATAAAAAATGTACTAGCTACTACACCGATAATCACAAAAAGTCCTGCGTAAACCAAAATCTCAATCAACGTAAACCCAGTATTTTTACTTGATACTTGATACTTGATACTTGATACCATTTTCTAGTTTCCTAAGAAATTAGTTACATAGCTTGTTAAAGTTACATTCTTTGTCTGTTGATTTTCCTTCCAGTTAACCGTCACAGTTACTTTTTTTGTATTTGGGTCGGCTGTACCAGAAGAAGCAATATCATCATTTGCATCTCGGTTTACGCTGGCTAAAACTACCGTCCGAGTGTACAGATTTTTTACTAAACCAGGATTGGTGGTTGACAATGTCCATTTGTTAGCCGAAATTACTGGATAATAAGTTGTTCCCGGGCTTAAAGTGACAATATTGCTAGTCCAACTTGCGTCCCGTAAAGACCGTACTGCTTCCATCCCTTCCTCGGCCAATGAGGTTGCTTGACTACTTCGAGAAACTTGAAAAATAATCCCTCGAGAAGAAAGTAAAAAAGAAAAAATCCCGACGAAAGCAACCGCTATAACGGCCGAAACAATAAGAATCTCAATTAAACCAAAACCTTTTTTCTGTTTTATTGCTTTAAACTCGCTTCTCATGACAAATTCAACTAATTCACCAATTAACTAATCATCTAATCCACTATGTTAACTACTGCACACTCATAGTTCCACCAAAACTTCCCACAGTGGCCGCGCCGGCAGCTGTATAGGAAACAATTCCCTTGCCATCAATCGAGATTTGGACGGCTTTAGTGTTTTTTTGTCTATCTCGGTGCACACTAAGCAAAGTGTTAGTTGCGTCCAGCGAGTGGGTGTGAATCCGCGGTGTTTGGCTTGAGCCATTAACATCAATGCTACCGCTCCAATCAAACACAGTTTTGCCGGAGTTAAAATACGGTGCCATTGAAATATTTTGCGTCACATCTGGATTTGGCGGGTCGCTGAATACTAGGGTAAGTGTGGACGAACTCTGGATACTCCAGCCAAGATTGAAATGTAAGTGGCGAGTGTCTGTTATCCTTGTACCGGCTGGTGCGGAAGAGCCCTGAAGAGAAGCTTCACCAAGAAAGTTTACAGTAATAGTTGCGATCTTCGCTGTATCTAATGTTGATCGAATAACAACATTTCCAGAATCGGCAGTTGTGCCCTTGACCCGATCGAAAACAACGTCAGTGGCACCGCCGGCTAGATTTATTTGGTAAATCTCCACCCTAGATAAATTATATACCTTATTGCTCGAGTCGGCTGAGTTATAAGTCGTCCCTTTAAAGAAAACGTATTTGCTTGTCTCAAAGTGGACACCATAGCTCGTCTCATTTTCCGAGGCAAGCGTGCGGTTTTGAGCCAGTTGAAGTGTGCTTATTATTTGCTGGGCAGTGGAATCTACGTCAACTTGTTTGGAAAATATTCTGAAGCCAGCGAAGGCAATAGCCATTAGAATGGCCAAAATACCAGTGGCTACCAAAAGTTCAATTAAAGTGAAACCTTTTGCAAATTTTGTTTTGATGGTAGGCAGAGGCAGCATAAATCTTAATCTATACCTTAATCTTACACCTACTATCAACCTTGGGCAACCGAAAGTAAATTGACAATAATCTTCCCTTTCTTTTTTATCCGATAATCTTTTTCAACTTCGGGCCAGAATCAGTATCAACCACTTCGAAGCCTTTTTGCGCAATTTCTTTTCGCAACTGGTCGGCTCTTGCAAAATTATTTTCTTTTCTCGCCAATTCTCTCTCCTTCACTAACTTGTTAACTTTTTCCGGCGCGACGGCCGCCTCGGTTGCTACTTTTTCAAGATCTAGACCAAGCACCTCGTCAAATTTAAATAAACTTTTTAGTTTTGCGCTGGGCGGGTAGTTGCTGCCGACTAGTTCCCAAACAATAGCCAAGGCTTTTGGGGTATCCAAATCACTGTTTACGGCTTCTTGAAATCGACTTTCATATTCAGCACAGCCAATTTTTGCGGCGGATTCCGAGGCGTAGCCGGAAACTTCACGGTAAAGATTGTTTAAGGCAGTTTGCGCCGCCTCCAAACTCCTCCAAGTAAAATTTAGTCGGCTTTTATAATGAGCAGTGAGGCATAAATAACGAAACGATAAAGGCTGGTACCCCTTGCTAATTATATCTTCCAGAGTATAAAAATTGTTTGCACTTCTCGCCATCTTTTGTCCGTCAACTGTCAAAAATCCGCCGTGAAACCAAAGCTTCACAAACTTTTTCCCGGTCGCTCCCTCACTTTGCGCGATTTCATCTTCATGGTGCGGAAAAACAAGGTCTTCGCCACCGGTGTGAATGTCGATGGTTCGGCTTGCCTCGGCGCTGAACTTCCCACCTTTGAATGCATCTGTCAAATACCGCAGAGCCATTGCCGAACACTCAATGTGCCAACCGGGAAAGCCTTTCCCCCACGGGCTATTCCACATCATTGCTCGATCATCCTTAGCTTTTTTCCAAAGAGCGAAATCCGCGGTATCTTTTTTGTCGGTTTCGGCGGAGACTCGCACCGCCTTTAACAAATCCCCCATCTTATCCAAAGTATTTCCCGAAAGCTGACCATAATTCTTAAACTTTTTCACGTTGAAGTAAATCGTTCGGGAGCCGTCATCTCTCTCACGCTTTGCGCCGCCTTCGGCGTCTAAAACATTCCCCTCTGCTTCGTAAGCCAGGCCATTATCGATAAGCTTTTTAATAAGCTCGATCATTTCCTTAATGTTATCTGTCGCCTTAGGATTTTCGTCTGCTCTCTCGATATTGAGCTTTTTCTGGTCTTCCTCGTACGCTTTGGTGTAAATAGCCGCTATTTCAGCTGGTGTCTTTCCTTCTTTAATCGCTTCGTTAACAATCGGGTCGTACGCTTCGTCGGCACCAGTTGTGCGCATGTGGCCAACGTCCGTAATATTTTTGACGTGAAAAGTTTGGATACCATTGTACTTCAAAGTCCGCAAAAGAATATCCACACTTACGTAAGTGCGTAAATTGCCAATGTGGACATTGCGGTACACAGTCGGCCCACAACTGTAAATGGTTGTCGGTTTGCCCCCCGCAAACTTTTCTTTTTTCCGGCTCAACGTGTTGGTGAGAATGACATTCGCCATGGCCTAAATTGTATCACACACTTGGTGTGTCAATAAAATGCTTAGCTAGGCAGAAGTTGCCTAGCGCAGCGCGCGAGAATACCTGAGAAACCAAAAAGCTTGCAGGTTTCGAAGTTATGGAGCGAGCTATAGGGTTTGTGGTATAATGTCCTAGTCAAAATAGACTTCAATTGCACCTGTAAAATCTATCTGAAAGAAAGGACCGATATGAAGAAAAGCGACATCCGGTTTCTAGTCATCACTACGGTGATTGGCGCTACGTGCTTGGCGCTTGGCATCGCGACTGCCGTCGTGACGGGCCCGACTGACTATTTAAGTAAGTGGGCGAGTTGGGAGCAGAATTTCACTTGGCAGCAAGTTGCAGCCACGGAAGCCATTTGCATCGGAGCTGCATTTCTAACTATCGTGGCGGGGCTTCTCTGGCTAGAGAATGACCAGCCAAGAAACAACCACAACCACGCCAGCTAACGCTGGTTAGGAAAGGAGAGCAATGGATCTGCAAGACCACGGGTGGAACAGGCTTTGAACACCTGGTCAATGTTGTTTACGTCGCTGGTCATAGTCATCACTCTCAGCATCGGAATACTATTGATGATGAGTGGCGCAGGTAGCTTGGGGGTAGACTTCCCAACCCCAGCCTACATCGCTCTTGGGTCAATAACAGTTCTGATTACCCTCGTGACTGGGTGGATCAACCGCCCCCGCCGAAATGGGACTAGTAAGTAAGTCGTAGGTGCCGTGAGGAAAATCTTTTCCCGCGGCACTTCTTTTTTCCATTTACTCCTACCATTCACTACTCACCATTCACCAATGACTATTGACCAGATTTCTTTTTCTTCGTCGGAAAATTCAAGGGGACGTTGCCTCTCTGGGTCACATGCGTCTCAAGCCTTTCAATAAGAGAGCGCATTGTTTCAAGATCAGCGTGCAAAGAATCAAAGTCCTCCTGAATGTCTTCCAATTCTTCTTCAAGGTCTTCCCTAGCCTCTTCTTCTTCTTGGTCTTCCTCTTCGGCCCGTTCCTCCGCAATTTCCATTTGCCTGTTTTGGTTTACCAAAATAAAGGTGGAAAGGAAAATTGCCTCAAGAGAAACTGCTAAGGTGAGAAGACCGTAGGGAAAGGGGTCTCCAATTTTGTGGGCGAAAATTAGCCAAGCTATAAACCAGACTACGTGAATGTAAACGAAAAACATACTACCGGAAAACTTAGTGATGAAGTCGGCAATTTTCGTTTCGGCTTCACGAATTTTTCTGCCAAAAAGTGTAAACATGCATTCACCCCCTTTCCGAACAACAAAGTTTACCAACAAAAAACACACCCTCACTCAAGGCGTGGCAAAAAACATTCCACAAAGCCTGCAGTATTTAGATGTGTTCTTACACTATACGCCTAATAAAAAGGAAAATCAACCCCGCTGTGTTATCCCGAACTAGTTTCTGGATCTCTCATAGCTTCACTCTTCGAGATGATGGCTGACGATTGGAAGGGTCGAGGGGTGGAGCAAAAAACTGCACCCCTCGACATAGGACCGCTGAAGATGCAGATGGCTCGTCAGATCTACATCTAAAGCGGAGAGGTTGGCCAACCGCTTGCGAGAATGACTGGTGGTCGGTTAACCAACCTAGTCAACCACACCTGAGTTAGGACGCTAACGTTCCTGGTGTGGTTCGGTTACAAACTTTTCAACGGGAGGGCGATGGCGGTACGAACCGATTCTAAGTCTCAGGGAACGTAGACTTTCTCCTGGAGGTCCTGGGAGTTGAATCAGCCGACCACCATCACCGCCCTACAGAACAAACCGACTGGGCCCTCGCCTTATGTGCGCCCTATCGAATTGCTCACGAAAAAATAAATACAGTAAGTTCTCTCCTCTAAATAAAACATATTCTCTTTTTACCGACGTGTCAAGCGATTGATTGTTTGTTGGAAAATTGAAAATGGTCCCTAAAAAGGTGGAGGAGAAGTAGAGGGGTCCAACTAGTGCTGGTAGGGGACGGCGCTTTCTTCTCCTCCGGGGTTGCTACACCAGGTTCGTGGGGAAGCATGAACCTAGCGATAGCCAAGTTTGGTGACTAAGAATGTCTGGCTGACAATCCTAGCCGTTGCACGTATTTTGACCTCCTACCGAGAAGTTCATTCACTTCCCAATTCACGCGCCTTCTTCCTTCATTCAAATGCATCACCCCTTTCTCCAAAAAGAGAGTTTGACGATGAGGGAGGGGACTCACTGTGGAAAAACCATCAGCGGTTCATCGTCATTGTTCAAACCGTTGCAGCGCTTATGCGGGACTGGATACCGGCGGTGGTTGCCGTGATACAACTATACTCCAACTTACAACCGCTATGGCGATCGTACAGCCAGAGACCTGCAACCTTGCCCCTCCCCTTTCAAGGTGCAATAGATAAAATTTAAACTTTCTTTTGGAAAAAGTCAAATGAAGTAGAGGAAAAAAATTTGGGCTAGGGAAAACTATCCTGTTTTACCCTAGCCCGACCGGTTAGACTCGTCACCTCCGCAACTTAAGTCAGGTTACGAAGAACTCTCCATGTAGTCCGCTTAGGCCTTCTGGTCGCCAGAAGCGAACCGGGATTCGGGAACAGCTCGGGCAGCACCCCCCACGCCGATCCTTCTTGATGTTGATAACGACAATTCATATGTTCGTCATCCTTTCACAATCGAAAAGCACACGCCACTAGCGTATGCACCGTTGGGATTGCTCTTTTCTGCCCTCCTTTCTCATTTGCTCACTGCAGGTTTACTTAACCCACTGAATTCTAAGTTACAGCTTTTTTAGGGAAAAATCAATAGCTTAAGCATATAGTCGTAGACTATGCTTAAGCGCAGGATCCGCAATACCTGGCCCGCCAGCTGGCGGGGCAAAAGGTATGAGGATTCTATAGGAAGGATAAGGCAAGGGAAGTGCTTCGAAGGTAAAGCCCTACCCTTGCCAGTTGCTTGGGCTCGTTTTTTTTTTTGCTCCACGCAGCAGACCTAACTAAGTATTACCTTGTCCTCACTCCCTTCCGTCAATTTGGTAAAAGTGTGTTCCCCTTCACGTCACACACTGTATTTGGCTGGCAGCCGGAGAGGTTAGTAGCAAGCTGCCCCGTGCCTCATGTCGCCGTGGATAACGGGATGTCGGCGTCGCTGTACCCGATTCAGTAAGGGCTCGTTGTCACACCTTTTGAATTTAGCCGGCACAAGACCCTCTCCTCAATGCTACTGCCTCGACCAACCGCCCTAATGATAGATCGAATTTATGAAAAAATCAAGAGTATTGGTGTACATTCTAACAACACAATCAGTCATTCTGGCTTGTCCAGAATCAGGTTGGTTTAGACGCGGATTCTGGAATCACTCCGACAAGTCATACTAGCCTTCGCTCACCAGAATGACAAAAGTTGGTTTAGGAAAGCCTCTTCTTAACCAGAGAACTAACAACACCCATGTCGGCTTTTCCCTTTAACTCTCCGGAAAGTTTACCCATCACTTTTCCCATGTCGGTAATGCTTGAAGCTGATAGATCTTTCACTGTTTTATCAACCAATTGTTCTATTTCTGTTTCGCTTAATTGTTCAGGAAGATATTCTTGAAGAATGGAAAGTTCTTTCTGCTCTTTCTCTGCCAGGTCTACTCGCCCACCCTTTTCAAATCCTTCAATAGATTCTTTTCTTTGTTTTATTTGCCTCTGGACAGCACTGACAATATCTTCGTCGGAAAGTTCTTGCCTTTTTTCAATTTTAGCGTTGTGCAAAGCGGCAAGTAAAAAGCGGAGCGTAGAAAGCCGTAGTTCCTCTTTATTTTTCATAGCTTGCCTCATGTCTTCCTGAATTTTTTCTAGCATATTTCAAAGTATATCAAATTTCGCTCTCAATTTTCTTGAGAACTTTTTCTATTTTCAAATAAAACTGCGTTAAGTTTTTGGTGTTAGTAATTGAAAAATCGGCCATTTGCATAACCTTCCGAGTCTCTTGGCCATATTCGTTTTTCTCATCTAAATCCCGCTCTTCCATCTTTAAAAATCCCTCCCAGGTTTTTGGGTCGCGGCTGCTGCCGCGGATTTTCATTGCTTTGAAACGGGCTTTTTTATTTCGATCAACGGAAATTAAGGAAGAGCCGCCTTTACCTCGGAAAAATTCCACTTCACCCCTATTTCTTAACCCGTCGATTACCACTTTTTTAGATTTCGATTTGTTAATTTTTTCCCAAACTTCTCTCGCCAAAATATCCGTACCAAATTTTTTTCTTAACTGGTTGCCTAGATCTTGCCGCGTGGCGCGTGAAGGAGGGTTCTTCAAATGATGTTTCTCGAGAATGATGTCAGAGAGTTTGTAGTAATCAAAACCTCTAGAAACTAAATATTCGACTGCGGTGCTTTTCCCCGCACCCAACGTGCCAACCACTCCTATAATCATAGATCAACTCAGATATGAACTCCTAACTCTAAATTCTGCATTCTTCATTCCCATTTATCACTTATTACTTGTTACTTATTTTAGTATTCTCTTCTTCCTTCGATCGCGCGGGAAAGGGTTACTTCGTCGGCGTATTCTACATCGCCACCGACCGGAAGTCCATGGGCAAGTCGCGTGACGCGTACGCCAAGAGGAGAAATAAGTTTTTGGATGTACATCGCGGTGGATTCTCCCTCAACGGAAGGGTTTGTCGCCAAAATAATTTCTTTAACGCCGTCTTTTAGACGAGGGAAAAGTTCTTTAATGTGGAGTTCCTCCGGGCCAATATTGTCCAAGGGTGCGATCGCCCCGTGAAGAACGTGGTAAAGGCCTGTGTAGCTGTGCGAGCGTTCCAGAGCCAAAACATCCAAAGGCTCCTCCACTATCATTATTTGGGAGCGGTCGCGGCCGGCCGAGGCACAGACAGAGCAAGGGTTTTCCTCGGCAATGTTAAAACAAGTGGTACAAATAATGGTTTTTTCTTTCAGCTCAGAAATGGCAGCCGCTAGTACATCTGAACGTTCTTTTGGGGCGTGAAGTAAAAAATAAGTAAGCCGTTGCGCGCTCTTTGGCCCAATTCCCGGAAGTTTTTCAAATTCGGCAATTACGGCCTCAACTGATTTGGGAATTCTCATTATAAATATTTTACCACATCAAAAAGAAAGCGCCCAAGGGAAAAATCTTGGACGCTCGCGACAACACTGCGATGTTCACGGCTTCGTAACTAGACTGTTGTAGAATTTTAACACTATAACAATCAGTCCGATGGTGCCAAGAACCACCAGGATAAGATTACCGGGTGGAGACCAATAGGTCCCGAATGTTCCAAAAAGGGCTCGATCGGTCGTAATCTTGATAGCGCTGCCAGCGCCTACGGCATTTCCGGGGATCTCCACGCTGTCCACCGACCTACCAAATCCGGACTTGTAGATCGTTTCGGTTGAGATGTAGTAGTCTACACCATCGCCAGGCGGAGCGATTGCGAATTTTGTCAAGTACACCTTCGCATCGGTGTAGGACAAAGTTACCACCCTGGGCTTGAGATTCTTACTGGCAAACTCCGCTGGTTTAAGCCTCTGGCTAATTCCATCGCTAGGAAAAGTTACATCGTTGCTGATTGCATACGGAATCCCCTGAATGTCTGGGCGCTTGATACTCACCTCGGCCTTACCTGTCTTTGGGAAAACCTGCCACCCGGAAATCCCACCCAAGACCAGCAACAAAACCACTGTGATCACCCGCCCAGTACGGACAAAAAATGGGTCAACCTCGGAAAGTGTCGTTGCGTTCATCTCCCCTTCTTTCTAGACGTGAAAACGCCAAGCGATTGGAACTCTTCCTTTTGTGGGTAATTATACCATTGAAAAGCAAAGTGGAGAAATAATTGAAGAAAAAGTGAGGGCGTCCTGACAAAAGTCAAAAGACGCCCTAGGTTAGTACTCGTGGGCCAAGTTGCCTTTCGATCTCGACGCTAAGCTTTTCCAAACTCACATCGAAACCCGCAATAAGCGAAACTCCAAGGCCCCGGTCGTTGATTATTAAGCCGAGCAAAAGGTAGGCCGGGCTAATTTTCCCGCCAAAACGTTCTGCTTCTTGGCCGGCGTACTGTATACTTTTCCAAACAGCCGGCGAAGGTCTTATTTCTCCCGGAGCAGTCTGACCGTTACGATCTAACTTGCCAAGCCTCTTGCGCACCTGCCTGAGCTGGACGCCTGCCTCAGTGAGAACTTTTTCCGGCAAGCTCCCCTCCTGGCGCAGTAAAGCGACCAGCAAGTTTTCGGTCCGAACGCGGCCGTTACCAACTCGGCGGGCCTCCTTTTCGGCAAACTGCAAGGTGACACACGCCTCTTCGTCGAAGTTGTCAAGATTTACTTGCATGACTAACCTTCGGTTTTAGGAAAAGGCTTGCCGCTTGCATCCACTCGCCTGGGGACCCGAGAATTCGCTGGATTGCGTGCTGTCCCAACTGCTCTGTTACCCGACGGACATCTGCCTCCTGGTCATCCGTCCAGTTGCAAGGAAACGGAGAAGCGTCTAAATCCAGCGTTGCGGTTTCTGGATCCCAATCTAGCTCGAGTGTGTAGATTTTGGCCTGGTACTTTCTGGCAAGTCGCGCCGGAAACGTAACTACACCGACTTCAGCATTACCCACTTGGCAAACAACGTCGTCCGGCCTTGGGTCACGAAAGATGTCAATCAAAACCATAGTGACATCTCCCAACAAAAGGCGTTGCTCGGCTCTTTCGGAAGTTCCCCTGCCCCTGATGTGCTCCAGATGCGCACCGTGATACTCTCGCGAACGGTCGAAAATCCGACCTACAAAACGGATGGATTCGACCACAACCGTAAGATTCAGATCGAGTTCTTTTATTTTTGGTGCAGCTGCGTCGAAACGGCCAACATGGTTGGCCACTAAAACGATCGGTTGTCCAGCTTTGTGGAGTCTCGATACCTCGAACATGCCCAAACCAACCCGGACTGTATCTTTGAACAGATCTGGATCCTTGTGGAAAAGCACAAAAGTGCAATCTTCAGCAATTGTGCGCGCCACTTGTCTCGCTTGTTCGCGAATCTCATCACCATCTAAATCGGGCCGCAGTAGCGAAAGGTTTTTTTCAATCTGGCGCCGCCTTCGTCGCCAAATCCTAAATATCCGATCGGCCCAAACCCGAGCTTTAGTGAGCCTCTTTCTTCCCCTGGCAGTAAAAAGGAAGAATAAAGCCACCAACACTACTACTATCACAAAGGCAAGCTCCAAAAAGCCCACCAATTTGCGGATCCTCCCAGTCATGATTTCTCCTCCCTTTATGAATCCATTGGATTTGCATTATTATCTTGGCTAGTAGCCAAGATATTATCAATTTTTTGGGAAAAAGAAAACTCAGCCTTTTAGAAGGTCTTGAAGGCCGCCGAGACCGCCCATCATGCCTTGCATTTTTTTGGCGGCCACTTTTTGGGCTTCGTCCATGGCTTTATTAATCGCGTCTTTCAGTTTATCCGGCTCAATATCCGCTGGGTAAGAAAGATTCAAGATTTTTTGCGCGCCATTAATTTTTACTTTTACGTCCCCGTGCTCCACTTCGATAATTTCAGTTTCCAGCTCTTTTTTCATCTGGTCCGCCTGCTTTTTTAAATCATACATTTGTTTTAATTTGTCAAACATTTTCCTCCTAAAATAATTTTGTTAATCTAATTTTCCAAATATCCCGGCAGGGTCTACTTCGTCTCTGGTTTCTAGCTTCGGCTCTTGCTCCACCTTTTTCGGTCTCTCAACTAGTACCGATTTTATTTTAACAGAAGTCTGCAACTGCTTTTCCAATATCGCTTCCAGAATAGAACGATATTTTGGTTCTTCCACCATGTCTTTATGAAATCGGTAGGAAAATTTTAGAAAAAGGGTGTCTTCTTCCACTCTGTCCGGGATGGCGGCGCGGAGAAATATTTCTAAAGATTTATTTTGGCTGCGAATTTCTTTTAAAATAGCCGGCCACGCATCCTTAACTTTTTTTAAAATCTTCTCTTCGGAAACTTCTGTTTTCTTGCCGTTAAAACTGTCATCCTGAACTTTATAGTCCGAAGGACGCAAGCTCTGCTTATTCAGGATCTGCTTCTCACTCTTGCGAGAACCACTCGACTTAATTTTTTTTTGTTCTTCCTTTGCTCGATTCCTTAATAGCTTGATCGCTGGCTCTTCCTTCTCCTCTGTCCCTTTTGCTTGCCCCGCGGAGCCCTGGCGAAGTGGGGTCTCCTTCCCAAATTGCTCTCCTGATGGCTCGATTGCTCGATCACTTTCTACCTGAAAATCGCAGGCTTCAACCAAAGCAAGTTCAAGTGGAAGCTGGGGAATAGTCGCCATCGCTAGCTCTTCAATAGCTTTCGTGAATAGACCAATTAATTTATTCAATCTTCCACTGTTTATTTGATTAGACAGCAAAATAATATTAGAATAAACTTCTGGGTTTACGTCTTTAACCAACTCTTCCCCTAGTCCATTTTTGATAAGCAATATTTTCCGTAATATTTCGATAATTGCCTCGTTTAGAACTCGTACATTACCGCCACCATTGATAAAATCATCGAGCCACAAAAGCGCCTCTTTAATTTTACGCCCCTCGGTAGCCTCCAAAAGCTCTAGAACTTGGGAAATATCTTTTTTCCCAAGCAGTTCCAAAACTTCTTCCTTAGTAGCCAGCGGGTTTACTCCGGCCACCTTTTCTAAAAGCACTTCGGCATCGCGAAAGGCGCCATCACCGGCTTTGGCAATTTCGGTAAGTGCCTCTGCCCCAATTTTCCAACCTTCGGCTTTGACTTCTTTTTCTAACTTTTCCTGGATACTTGCCGCCTTTGGGCGGACAAAATTAAAACGCTGCGATCGGGAAATAATAGTTCCCGGTAGTTTATGAGGCTCGGTTGTCGCCAAAATAAAAACGGCGTGGGCCGGCGGCTCTTCTAAAGTTTTTAGCAAAGCGTTGAAAGCTTCGGCCGTAAGCATGTGGGCTTCGTCAATTATGTAAACTTTGTAACGGCCGGAACTCGGGGACAGCTTAATTTTTTCGCGCAGTTCCCGCACATCGTCAATACCACGGTTGGAAGCGGCGTCAATTTCAATCAAATCTAGAAACCGGCCGGCAGCGATCGCCTCGCAATTTTCGCATTTGCCACATGGTTCTCCAAATTTTTCTTCACCCTTTCCCCTGCCCCCTAAACCCTTGCAGTTCAAAGCTTTCGCGAGAATTCTTGCGGTTGAAGTTTTCCCGGTTCCTTTTGGGCCGGAAAAAAGATAGGCGTGGTGGATTTTTCCGGATTCAAGTTGTTTAACTAAAGTTTCGGTTACCTGCGGCTGGCCAACAACTTCGGAAAGTTTTTGCGGTCGGTATTTGCGGTATAAAACATCCATTGGTTAGAGTATTTTACCTGCATTTTCTTTGGTTGACAATCCGCTCTTGTCAACTTGACACATGATATTTGGCTACTTTTAGTCCACGAAGTGGTCGCAGCACGCGGAGTATTCGGCTTCGGCACAAGGTGCGGAAGGCGTAGAATACGAGCGTGCTATACTTGAATTAATGACCGTCGAGGAAGCGTTTACCAAAAGACTTCACAACGTTCCGGTAACTACTAGTGGCATAGTTATAAAAATTCTGGCTGATGACAACGGTGAAACCCCTCACCAACGGTTTATTATTGAGCTGCACCGCGGCCATACGCTGTTAGTCGCGCACAATCTTCTCCGGGCTTACCGGGTGCCCGTGAAACTCGGCGATAAAGTCGAAATTCACGGCACTTACGTTTGGAATAAATACGGTGGCATTGTTCACAACACCCATCATTACGGCGGCGAGTGCGTGGGCGGCACATGCGACCCTCACGAAGACGGCTACATAAATTTCTTTGGATTAAAAAAACCCAACGTAGAAAAAATTGCCTCTTAAAAGTGAGAGCCCCGATTTTAGGTTAAACCGAGGGCTCGATCACTCTCTTTCTTGCTATAGTAGTTTGTTTTGAGTTCTCTTCCCTTCTGCCTGGTTAGAGAGACGGATCCAGTACTGGTGATTCTTGTTACATTTCTAGCAGCTCCAAACTCCCTCCCAGCTGCTGCCTCCCCCGTGACACTCACATTTGCAGAGGGTGAGACGCTCGACCAAAGCCTTGCCTCGTGCCGTTGTTACCAGGTCGAAGAAGGGTCTGTCTATCCAGGACAGTACTATCAGCAAACACTCTCGACAAGCGAGACTATCCTCCCAACCGAAACGACCACTTCTTCTGGCCTCGGTGTGACGGGCCTCTTTATGGAAGGATAAGACCCAGTCAAAGATCGCTAGGTCGTATTCGCGCACCACTTCTCCGAAGCACTTCGGGCAAAAGCTGACCTCTTCTCCACTACTAAGTTCGACGGTCTCAATTTCACAGAGACCTGGATGGCTGGCTTTCTCCAGGACCCACTGATAATCATCAGGAAACTCCTCCTTACTGATAACCAGAAGGCAGGCGCTGCAGACGCGAACTTGATCGCCAAGAAAGAGACACTTCGTCGGGGCACCTCCAGAACAATCTTTGGCTATCTGTACGTTGCACCAGTCCCCACCTTTCGCAAGCTTAACTACTTCGTCCAAAGTATCTTCCTTCCTCAAAACTCTCTACCAACGCTTTACCGCGGACTGTTGTCACCAGACTGAAGAAAGTCGGATCTACTTTCCACAAAGCCAACAGTAGGCAGTCTCGGCAAGCCCGAAGAGACAGTTCTGTATCATCCAGACCACCCTTTGGCTCGGTGTGATGGTTCTCGTCGTGATACGACAAGACCCAATCAAGAGCGGCCGGATCTTGGCTTAGAAGTACCTTACGTAGGCACCCCGGACAGAAGGTTACTTCTTCGTTGCCAACGTCCGCTGTAACTCTCTTACAAGAGCCTTCATGACTAGTTCCCTTTAAGGTCCATTCCTCATCATCGTTAAGATCTTGAAGACAAGGGTCGCAGATTCGCACTTGCCCGTCGAGAAGAATGCACGGTGCAGGTATACCAACCTTCCCAGGACAATACTTAGCTATTTTTAAGGTGCACCAATCTGAACCTCCTTCGAACTCAACCTTTTCTCCCATGGATCTCCTCCTAGGCCAATTTTGGCCAAAAAAATACCCCCAAGATGGGGGTCGCAGAACCGAGTATTCACCTGTTGCTGGTGGTCTCATTCTGAGTTTTAATTCTAACACAAGCAAAGGAGGCTTTGTCAAGACAAACTTTGAAAAAGAAAGCCCCGAAACGAAAAGAGCTTGAGTAATAATTTATTTGAGTAATTTAACCTTGGGTACAGCGATTAATTGCAATACCCAAGGTTACCTAGCCACTCCCTTTATCAGTAATAAAGGAAAGGCAACAGCTGCAAGAAAACACACTAGTGCGATTGAAACCTCGATCACCCTATTTTCCCATTCATCAAAGTTTAGAATGTCTCTGGCGAGTCTTCCCCACCACCAGAAAAAGGCCCCTGTTAAACCAACCCAGAAAATTAAGAAAGCTAGCCCCAACGGCACTGGATAAACCACCAACAACCGAAGGAGCAACCCCGTAACCAGTATGACCAGGAGAAGACCAACCCCAGCTAGTAAGACCTTCAAAGGTCCCGTATTGAAGAAAATCATCTCGCCTCCTTAAAACCGTTTCGCCTCTGACTAACTTCCAACTTACCGTTTATTTTAACACATGCGACCCTCACGAAGACGGCTACATAAATTTCTTTGGATTAAAAAAGTCTACTACTGCCTGAAAACATTTAGAGCCCCGAGAAAAGGCGTTCCTCGAGGCTCTTTTACTAACCTACTTTCACCTGGTCAAGGTATTAGCCAGACCAATATTGCTGGTATCACGACTAACAACCCGAGAGAGTAGATCAGAAACCCGGTGCCTTTCATGGCATTACTAATCCCAACAGTCGGTACATACCCCGACGCAAGGAAGAATATTAGTCCAAGGACAACCACCGGGATCCCCACAGCAAGAGCTCCAACCACCTCTCTTCTATTCTTTCTTGCTAGCCTCATCGAGTTCGTCTCAAAGGCGATTTCTCGTGCCATTACACTCCTTCGGAAATTAATCTCTATCCTCTAAGCTGAGTTTAATCAATTTGGGCTTTGGTGTCAAATAAATTTCTTAGTTACCTTTTGCTGTTTTTAATTCTCCAACTGCTTGGTGAAGTAGTTGAACATCTATTTCGAAGAATGAAGCCTCGCAACAAAATGCTACGAGGCCTAAACGAAACGGTCCAGTGCAAGAAAAATTGTGGCGAAGACAAAAGACGCCACCAAGTACACCGTGACTCGGGTATCTTTCTTTGTCTTCAAGATGTCGAGCAAGTAAGCACCAACTAGGAAACAAAGCAGCGCTATCCCCCAACTCGGTACTACGAGAACCCAGTAGGGAAATTTTAGTGTTTCTATCCTCCCGATTCCCCACAAAGCTACTTGTACACTGCCAAAGATCACGATCGCCCAGTGAACCACCCCCGGCCTGGATGGTTCAGATGAGGTGGGCGGTTTGGCTGCCGTCATTTCTCCCTCCTAACCATTTTCTTGATCCTCGATCCAGCTTCTAACCGAGTAGTTATTGAAACGCTCGTAACGAATCGTGGTTGCCTTTTGGTGACCGGGTTGGACGATCGTTTCGTCAGGCAGTTGAAAGAGCTTTTCGGCGATGCTGCGCATCTCTGTGTCGAAATCGCCAGGCCTAGTAATTCCGACTGCTCCAGCAAAAAGCGTATCTCCGCTGAAGAGCACATTTACATCTGGGCAGAATAGGCAGATGCTGCCGGGCGTGTGCCCTGGAGTCTCCAACACCAGCAACTGCAGACCTTCAACTTCAATTAGGTCTCCCTCTTGAGGGTGAAAATCCGGCTGGCGAATCGGTTGTGTCTTGCCGACTGCACTTGGCGACCTGTTATGAGCCTTAGTGAGAAGCGGTAGATCAGCCCGATGCAGAAGGAATGGTGCCGCGGTCTTTTCCACTATTTCATTGACACCAATCACGTGGTCGAAATGACCATGTGTTGACACAATCCTTTTGATAACCACACCGAGATCTGCTGCTAAACTTAGTATTTTATCAGCTTGTTCGGTCCGAAAATTAAAAGGATCGATACAGATTGCCTCGCGACTCGCCCGAGAACCAATTATGTAGCAGTTGGTCATGTAACCAACTACAACCTTACCGAAAGCAAGCTCGCTGACTTCTTCGGTCATTTCTTATCTCCTTTCTCTTCCACCGGCTTGGGTTCTCTTTCAGTCTGCCGACGCGTCATGTATATGAAGTCGATCTTCGTGAAGCTCTTACACTTCGAGCAGATCACGGGATGCCCATCGCAACTACCCGTCTCGTGACAGCTGCATGTGCACATCTCTTTCCTTTTTGGCACAACCTCCTCCATTTCTGAGAACCTTCGAAATATTATATCATGCCTTCAGTTCCTCAACTGCTTGGGAAAGTAGCTGGACGTAGAGCTCGAAACCAACCAGGGCGATGTTACCGGACTGTTGTACTCCAAGCAAATTCCCCGCGCCGCGAATTTCCAGATCTTTCTTGGCGATTTTAAAACCAGCGCCAAGTTCCTTGGCCTGCGCCATTGTTACTAGGCGTTCCAGCGCATCACCGGCCGGCACGTAACCTTTGGGGTAAAAAAGGTAGGCATAAGCTTGCTGGCTACTTCGACCTACTCGACCGCGCAATTGATACAGATCGGCCAAACCAAACTTTTGGGCGTTCTCGATGATTATTGTGTTGACATTGGGCATGTCCAAACCAGAACCAATAATAGTAGTGCAAACTAAAACATCCGCCGCGCAACTATAAAACTCCTCCATCACCATCTCTAGATTTTGACTTTTTACTTTTACCTTTTGACTTATCTTATCCATCTGTCCGTGAGCAAAAACCACTTTCGCCTTGGGAATCAGTTGCTGAATTTCTAAAGCCTTCCCCGCAATCCCGGCAATATTGTTGTAAACATAATAGACTTGGCCTCCCCTACTTAATTCATTCTCGATCGCCTCTTTAATTTTTTCTGGCTGATACACCTCAACAAAAGTTTTTATTGGCAGCCGTCCTGCCGGAGCCGTATTTAAAGTTGAAACGTCGCGAATTTTTGTCAGGGCCATATGAAGAGTCCGAGGGATCGGAGTCGCACTCATGCTTAAAATGTCCACTTGTTCCCGCGCTTTTTTAAGTTTTTCTTTGGCGGCTACTCCAAAACGGTGTTCCTCATCAATTATTAAAAGCCCCAGGTTTTTGAATTCGACATCGCTACTTAGTAGACGGTGAGTTCCGACAACAATATCCGCCTTCCCCATCTTCAAATTTTTCAAAGTCTTATTTTGTTCTTCTTCATCTTTAAAGCGAGAAAGCATTTCCACTTCAACGGGAAATGCGGCTAGACGATTTTTAAAAATATGGTAGTGTTGCTCCGCTAAGATAGTTGTGGGCACAAGAACGGCTACTTGCTTACTTTCTTGAACCACTTTAAAAGCGGCTCGCACGGCAATTTCGGTTTTACCAAAACCGACGTCCCCAACCAGCAATCTATCCATCGGTTTATCAGACTCCAGGTCCTTCTTAATTTCGCCAGTCGCTCTTATCTGATCTCTCGTCTCATCAAACTCAAAACTTTCTTCAAGCTCTCTTTGCCAAGGAGTGTCCGGAGCGTGTTTTGGACGTTTCAAAGTTTCTCTTTTGGCGTAAAGAGCAAGGAGTTCCTTGGCAATGTCGACGATGGACTCTCTTACTTTTTGTTTAGTGCGTTCCCAAGCACCGGTGCCAAGATAGGAAAGGGGTGGCTTTCTGCCCGGCGTGCCGATGTATTTGGTAACCCGCTCGATTTGATCTATTGGAACATAAAGCCGGTCACCTTTTGCGTATTCCAAAATTAAATAAGTTTTACCGGCATTTTTTTCTATCTCGCGGTACTCGACATTAATAAACTTGCCGATACCGTGATCGATATGGACAACGAAGTCCCCTTTTTCTATTTCCGAAAGGAAAAGCCTCTGTGTCTCTCCGATTTGCTTTTTGACCCATTTCGGTGCAAAAGCCGGCGTGGATTTATAAGGGATAATAAACAAACTGTTCAAGCGTTTTATTTTTTCGCCGGTTAGAGAATTGAACAAGTATATTCCTTCAATTTTATCGCCGATTAAATCGATTCTTGCGGGAACCTTGTAACGCTCCAGCCACAGATCGACAAGCCCGCCACGGGTTGAAAATTGCCCTTGTTGGTAAGCGTTGCCAGTACCAACAGACTCATAACCAAATTCAACTAATTTTTCAGAAAGTTCGCGGGGCAAGATTTTTTGGCCTACGGAAATAGTGTATCCTCCCAAACTCGTTTTCGAGGGGTTTTGTGCGTCGGCTCTCTTGATTGTTTTTGAGCGAGCCACTTGCCTTATAGTACACTATCAAGTAAAATTCGACAAAAGAAAGGAGGATAAACTTGGAGAGACGTTATGTCGCGGCTGCTGTTGCAATTCCTTTCATCATAGTAGCGTTGTTTTGTTTTTCCATGGTAGGACAACTCACCTACGACATTCAATACCATGTTGTCACCAAATACGATACCCGTTATCTACTCGGAATCTTTTCCTTTCTAGGGGTTGTATCGTTTTTAGTGACAATTGAAACCTTGCACATAGCCTTCACGGGAAGAGGGTGGGTTTCGAGGAAAATAATAGGGTGACTAATCGGGCCACTGTAAGTTAATTCTTCGGTGGCTCTTCTTTTAGCCAGTCTGCGATTAAATCAACTGCTTTTTGAAGGGCCTGCCGCAGTTTTTCTTTTTCGCCACCGGAAAACTTTTGCAAAACCCAAGCATCTAGTTCCTGCCTGCCGGCAGGAAGGTCCAAATTGCCGTGGACTTCTGGGTCTGGCCGACCGACGCCAACCCGAACGCGGTTGAACCCATCGGTTTTTAAAGAATCCATGATGGATTCCACTCCTCGGTGACCGGCAGCACCGCGGGCAAACTGCTTCTTTATTTCACCAAAAGCAAGATCCACATCATCGTGCACCACTAAAACATTTTCCGGTTTTATTTTGTAAAAGCGGACAATATTGGCCACTGGCCCACCAGAACGGTTCATAAAAGTCTGCGGCTTGAGCAAAAGGCGTTCCTTATCCAAATAATATAAAATTGCACCCAGCTTTTTGTTTACGTGAGGCGACGCAACATACTTCCTGATAATTTCATCAATCACCATGAAACCAACATTATGCCGGCTCTGCGCGTACCGCTCACCCGGATTTCCCAATCCAACTACAATCTTCATCGTAAATTTAGATTAACAGTTTAGTAAGAATCTTTGCAAGAAAGGTGAGTTATTTTATTATCTCCGGGATTGCTTTCGGGGAAAGACTCGCGAGAATGGCGTCTTCAAGTTTTTCCATTGCGTTTGCTTCTTCACCTTTTTCGTGATCATAACCAAGCAAGTGCATCAGGCCATGCACAACCAAAAGATTTGCCATATCATCTACAAGAGTGTTTTCTTTCGCGGCTCTATCCAAAAGCTGGGGATAAGAAATTAGAATCTCGCCCAAGTTTAAATATTTTTGGTCTGGCGGGTTTACAAAATCACGTGGTCGGGAATTGTCCAAAGTGTAGGGAAAAGCTAAAACATCGGTTGGGGCATCGATACCGCGAAACTGCATGTTCATATCCTTCATTTTCCTGTCGCCAATTATCGAAATGCTAACTTCCACTTTGCCCTTCACTTTCATAAATTCTAAAGTTTTTATGCAAGCCCGTGCCAGTTGTGCACGGCGGAGTGGATAATGAGGTTCAACGTAAACGTCTACTTTAAACATAATTTAGAATTTAGAGTTTAGAATTAAGAATTAAATAACTTTGTGGGCAGGGGGAACTAACAACAAGCTAATCTGAAAAATAACTCTACTCGTACTGTTGTCGAAGTTTGGATTTTCTTTCTCGAGCAGATTTTTCCCGTTTGCGAACTACCGAAGGTTTTTCGTAAAATTCGCGCTTTTTTAGTTCGTTCAAAATCCCTTCGGCTAAAACTTTTTTATTAAATTTTCGAATGAGGACATCCACTGATTCACCCTCTTGCGCTTTAACCTTGGCCATAAATTTGTAAAAAAACACCCCCAGACTTTAGATTCAGTCTCCTAAAATGTGCCAATGCAAATGTGGTACATGTTGGCGTTTTCCACCATTTAAAACTAGTTGATAACCACCCTGCAATTTTTGCCCCTCTATAATTGTTTGTACCACTTTTACCATTTTTGTCAACAGCTCAAAATGATTGTTAGATAAATCTAAAAAGCTATTTACGTGCACACGCGGAACAACTAAAAAATGCACTCTTGCTTTTGGATTTACATCCTTAAAAACAACCACATCTTTGTCTTCGTAGACAAAATCCGTCAGAATTTCTTTATCAATTATCCTACAGAAAAGACATTCATTCTTTGACATACTAAAAAGCTAAGTCTATCCAATTTTTGAGGCTTCACTGGCACAAGCGCCGATGACTATACTTATAACTTGACTTAATTCGCGCGGATTTGAAGCCGAAAAAATTGTTGATAGTCTTAGCGTTTCATACCACCTTTCAACTCATCTAGTATCTTATACGGAACTTTTAAATAAAATCCTTCAAAGCCTAAGTTCTTCCCAGCACTTCCAAATCCGTGAAAATCACTACCACCGGTAATTAATAAATTATATTTTTTGGCTGCCTCTGTAAAGTGGCGGACGCACTCCCTTGTATCTTCTTCGTTTTCTCGATGCGCCAAAGCTTCTACTCCATCAATACCGTCTTTAACTAAAGCGTCAAAGCCTTTGTCGTCGAACACCAACCGCCCGGCAACTTTTTCAACTAAAGTCCAACAAGGGTGCGCGACTATCGCTACGCCACCGGCTTTGTGAATCAAATTTATTGCCTCTTTAGGCGTCAGTGCTTTTCTTGGTTCGTAAGCGGCCCCACCGGGAGTTAAATAGCGGCGGATAAATTCTCCCGTGGATGGAATGGCGCCAAATTCCTTTTTTAGCTTTTCTTTATTTTCAGCGTCATTAATTACCACCCACGCAATGTGCGGCGCAACTATTGTGCCAGAGGCTAGAGACTTCACGTCACCAAAATTTATTTGGTACCCTAAACCCACTAGATTTTTAACTACTTTTTTGGACCGCTCTTCCCGGCCGGCGCGAATCTTTGCTAAAGACTTTTGAAGTTTTGGTTCTTTATAATCTATAAAATAGCCCAGAATATGGTGTTCGGATTCAGGCTCTGGGTGAGCAGTGATTTCTACTGCCGGTACTATCTCGATTCTAAGTTTTTTACCAACCTTCCCCGCCTCCTCAATGCCAACAGTATTTTCATGATCTGCAATGGCCACGGCCGAAAGTCCAATTTCACTTGCCTTTTTAACCAACTCGCCCGGCGTCAAAACACCATCTGAGTGAATCGTATGGGTGTGCAGATCAATATTTCGATTGTCCTTAAGTTTAGTGATAGTGTTTTTAACCATCAGGGGATTTTACTACTTTTAGCAAAAGAAGACAAATGTGGTAAAATGCACGCAAAGAGAGGTCTTGCCTGATAATCTATTAATCCAAGTCGGAAAAGGAGGGACAGGTGACTTCGGATGATATGGATGTCCGCCAAACTACTTTTTGGTACACAGTCCGAAGTGGCACAATAGGCGGTTTTTGGATTCGGCAAATGTAGTCCAGCAGCAAGAATTTCCTAAACCGGTATCCCTAGTACTAATGGTAGTGGTCACTAGCGCATTTGGGCTAATTCTTGCCTGCTTAGGAGCAGCTGCTGGCTCAATAATAGGCTTTGGCATCGCAGTTGCTAATTTCCGCTACAACCATAGCAGGTGAAGGGGGGGGGTTTGCTGTGTTGCACCTTGCCATCACTAGTTCCAATGCTCTAACCATTAGCGCAGTGGCAGCAGCGGTTCTTATACTGATGTTTGTCTTTGGAGAGCATTGGGAATGATACCCAAACTTACTAAGAAAAGGTGAGAGGAGGTTTCAAGAAAAATGGAGGACCCAGACCGAGCAGCGGCGATTCAGACATTAAGAAACACTTTCGGTTGGGGCTGCTACCCGCCCTTTGCCGACTGGATGAATAAGCTGCTGCCTAAAATCCAAAGGCGCGGTTCGAATAAAAAGAAGGAGGGAGGAAAAGGTTGTCCCTAGGAATAGCTCGTCGGCAGTGGCTAGTGGTGCTTATCACACCACTAATACTACCTGCCTTGACACTCATCCCGCTGCTCAACTCAGCACCAAACTCAGTGTCTTGGTGGTTCTTAATAATCTACCTACCGTCCATGGCGCTGTTTGTCGGTACTGCGTTTTATTGCATGGCGAGGTTCCCGAAATGGCTCGCCGAAGATGTCTTTGGAAGGCACAAACATTAACAACTATCAGCGTCGGTGGTTCGAAGTTTATTCGCGCCACCGACTCTTTTTAACGATTCAACCATCGAGCGCGAGCTTTACCACGCCACGTTAGCGGTGGAACATGTTTTAGCACAGCGTTTAATTTTTCCTCAAATTCCCTCGCATTTTCCATCTCAGCTAGCTTCTGCAAACCAACCTCAACACCCCTTTTGTACGCAAGTTGATGCTTCATCGAGTTAATTGTTGTCTTACTTACTTTTAAGATATCTCTAATATCGCTTGAGCTAAAACCCCGCTTTAACATCCACATTAAAAATAGTCTTTTGGAAAGCATTAATTTTTCTTCGGGGGTTAAGAAATCCGTGAGGAAAATCTTTATTTCTTCCTCATTATCTAACTCAGCAACTAAAGAGGTGAAAAAATCGACTAACTGTCTGTGGACATCTTTCTCAACTGGAATCCTGGAAACTCTCGGCATTAGTCCAGTATACTGGTATATTGGACTCCTGTCAATTTAAATATTTTATAAATCAGTGCGCCCTAATCCAAAATGGTGGAAATTTTAATAAGTTTTGCAGAATTCTCGGAGCGTTTTTTTACTTCGACAGAATCTTCTTTAATAGTCTTCTCGCTTACTACCCAACGCTCGGGAATTCCGATAAGGTCCGCATCAGCAAGTTTCACTCCAGCCGATTCTTCTCGGTCGTCGTAAAGTACTTCGACGCCTTTTTTACTCAGTTTTTCAAAAATTTCATCCGCTTTTATACGAGCCTCCCCATCACCTAAGTTAATTAAATGAATTTCGTAAGGAGCAACCGACTGCGGCCAGATTATACCTGCCTCGTCGCTACTAACTTCGACAATTGCCGCCATTGAGCGAGTGATACCAATTCCGTAACTTCCTAAAAACACTGGTTTTTCTTTACCGTCTTTATTAGTGAATTTGAAACCCATCTGCTTGCTCATCGAATCCCCAAAACGGAAAATGTTACCAACCTCAATTGCGCGGCCCTCGTAGACAATGTGGTCGTGTCCAGAACCAGCACATTTTGGGCATTTGTCTCCAGCCGCAACAGTCGCAATCTCTTTATTTTGAGCAAAGCCACAACCTTTACCTTTGCAATAAAAAATCGTGTCTTCGCCACCTTCCGCAAGCACCTGAAACTCATGGGTGTGCTCTTTGGTAAAAACTCCTCCGGCCGCTTCAGTGTAGATTGTCGGCAGCCCCAGTCTGTCAAAGATTTTTTTATACGCTTTGGCCACCGTCTCGTAATACTCATCCAGTTCTTCTTTGCTTTTGGTGAATGAGTAAAGATCTTTCATTAAAAATTCTCGGCCCCGGATTAACCCACTTCTCGGCCTTGGCTCGTCTCGAAACTTTGTTTGGATTTGGTAAAGGTACGTTGGTAAATCTTTGTAGGAGGAGACTCTTTCGCGAGCCAAAGCAATCATCGCCTCTTCGTGAGTAAAACCAAGACCAATTTCTTTTTCGGACGAGTCTTTTAGCTGGTACATGACTCCTTTCAATTTTTCCCAACGCCCAGTTTCTTCCCAAAGCTCGTGCGGCTGCAGAACACTCATGTAAACTTCTTGTCCGCCAACAGAGTTCATTCCGTCCCGCACAACCCTCTTTATCTTTTCGATAACTCGGACCCCGAGCGGAAGAATTTCATAGACCCCGGCCATACGTTTATTGATAAAACCAGCCTTGGCTAAAAATTTTGCGTTTTTTGATGTTTCTTCAGAAGGAAAACTGCGGACGGTTTTTCCAAAAAGTTTGCTGTAGCGGATCTGTGAGTCTTGCATCTATAACATTTAACCGCAAGGCCAGCGAAAAAGCAAGCAACTAAAAATGAGGCTTAAAAATAGTTGTGGATGTTAATAATGTCATTAAAGGCTACCAAAATAAAAAGAACAATTAGAAGAATAAAAAAGGCTCCGTGAATTACCCGTTCCAGCCTCGGGTTAATTTTTTTTCCAAACAAGGCTTCAGCCAGTATAAAATAAAATCGGCCGCCGTCCAAAGCCGGAATCGGCAGTATATTTATAAACGACAGAACCAAACTGATTAGAGCCACAAGACTAATGATAGTGAAAGTTGCCGCCAGGCCGCCCAAACCAAGGAATTTGGCAAGTAGTGTAACAATCGCTATTGGGCCGGCGACATTCTTTGCTATAGGCGCAGCGGACTTTTCTTGGACCGATTTCCCAACCAAGCCGGAAATACCCACTATCTGAAATTGCAATGTATTGGCGGCCTGCATAAAACCGGCGAAGGCTTTCTCTGCGGGTCTGTCGAAACTTACCTGGGTAAAATCTCCGGCAAGAGCAACTCCGATGGCGCCCTGCCCCTTAGGCGGGCTAATTCGAGGAATAAGTTTTACGGCTCGTGTATTATTTTCCTTGATATTTTGTAAGTCTAAGCTGACTTCTTCGCCAAGATGTTTTGAGATTAAATCTTTAAGAGCTACGGAATTTTCAATTGCTACGCCATCAAGAGATAAAATCTTGTCACCTTGCTTGACCCCGGCAAAATAGGCCGGGGAATCCTTATCGACATCGGCCACAAAAGTGTAATTTTGCTCTTCTCCGAATAGATAATGAATTTTAATATCTGGTTGCTGCGTCGTTAATTTAAAACCATTAAATCCTAAAAGAATATAAAAAAGAAAAACAGCAAAAAGAAAATTAATTACAACGCCAGAGACAACAACTATCAACCGAATCCACGGCGATTTTTTTTGAAAACTTGCTGGATCGTCACTCTCTTCTTCCTCGCCAAGAAGCCGCACAAAACCTCCGGCTGGTATCCAGTTTATCGAGTAAACCGTCTCGCCGATTTTTTTACCCCAGGCCTTGGGCGGGAACCCAAAACCAAATTCCAAAACTTTTATACCAAAGATTTTTGCGGCAGTGAAATGCCCTAATTCGTGAATGAAAACGAGAAAAAGAAGAATTAATATTCCGACAATAATCGCGACAGCAATAGCCATTAGATCTGACTAAGTTCCGTTTCTTTAGATTTTAAAATAGATTCAATCTCTTTACCCACCTCATCTGTAACTTTTTGGACTTGCTCGTGCAACCTGTGTTTTTCGTCTTCCGATATTTCCTTGGATTTTTCTTTTTTATCAATATCTCCCATCGCCTCGTGGCGGACCGAACGAACCGCCACTCGAGCAGTTTCCACCTTTTCGTGAACCAACCTTGTTAGCTCTTTTCGTCTTTCTTCTGTTAATGCCGGTACCGGCACGCGGATAACGCCACCTTCCTCAATTGGATTTAGACCCATCCCCGCTTCACGAATAGATTTAACAATCGAAGCAACGTTACCAGCATCCCAAGCTTGGACAATTAAAAGTCTAGGTTCCGGGGCATTGATAGAGGCAACGTCGCGGATGGCCATGGTAGATCCATAGGCTTCCACTTTGACCTGTTCAATTAAAGAAGGAACCGCACGCCCCGTCCGAACACTAGTCAGCTCTTGCTTAAGATGCTCAACCACCTTTTCCATTTTTTGCTTTGTGTCGGAAATTAATTGTTCCATTATTAAGTAAGAGCCTGTCCAATTTTTGAGGCTTCACTGGCACAAGCGCCGATGACTATACTTATAACTTGACTTAATTCGCGCGGATTTGAAGCCGAAAAAATTGTTGGCAGGCGACTACTTCTAATCACTCTCCAAGTGAAAATCTAGCAATTCTCTTAATCTGAACATTTTCTCCAGTTTTCGTAATCACCTCGTCAACCAAATTTTTCACTGTCTTGCCAGGATCGCGAATGTATTCTTGCTTTAAAAGTTCTTCTTCGGTTGCGGGGTTCATTGCCGCCACCTGCATTGAGAGTTCTCTCGCCAGATTTTTGAATTCCTCGGTCTTGGCGACAAAATCCGTCTCGCAAGCTAAATATACCATTGAACCCACTTTTCCGCCAGTGTGGACATAAGTTTCAATAACCCCCTGGGCTGTCTGACGCTCGGCCTTTTTAGCCACAATTTCGGCACCACGCGATTTTATAATTTCTTTTGCCTTTTCAAAATTTCCCTCTGCCTCCATCAAGGCACGGCGGGCGTCCATCACACCTGCGCCAGTTTCGTCTCGTAGTTTTTTAACTTGTTCGGCTGATATATCCATAATTATGAAGTTTCAACTGCCTGCCTCTTGGCTTCTTTCGCCTCTGCCCTCTCCTTCTCTTTTGTATCTTTATCTAATTTTTTCTCAAAAATTCTGTGGCCTTCTTCGATCGCATCAGCAACCGCCTTAACAATTATAGAAATGGATTTTATAGCGTCGTCATTGGCCGGAATTGGGTAAGTTACTTTGGTTGGATCGGCATTTGTATCCACGATTGCGGCGACAGGAACTCCCATTTTTGAGGCTTCTCGCACGGCGTTGTCTTCCTTTCTAGAATCCACAACAAACAAAGCATCCGGCAACTTTTCTAAACTGCGCACCCCGCCAATAAATTCTTTAAGTTTGGCAATTTCCTTTTGGATCAAAAGTTGTTCTTTTTTTGTTAGGCCCAAGCTTTGCGCCTCTTTTAACTCTTCTTCAAGTTTTGGAAGTTTTTGAATAGTTTTTTGGACCGATTCCCAGTTGGTTAAAATCCCCCCAACCCAGCGATGGGTTAAATAAAGCGCGCCTACTCTTTCTGCTTCACCTTTGACGATTTCGGCTGCTTGTTTTTTGGTGGCAACAAAAATTACTGTCCCGCCGCGGCTGGCAATTTCTTTCAAAAATTCAGCCGCTTCTTTCAGCCGCGTCTCCGTCTGTTCCAAATCAATAATATGAATTCCCTCTTTCGAGGAAAATATGTAGCTGCCCATTTTTGGGTTCCACCGTTTGGTTTGGTGGCCAAAATGCGCCCCTGCTTCCAAAAGATCTTTTAAAGTTGGTAACTTCATAAACTGAAAACGCCCTTTTTGACCTCCGCCTAGAATGTCGCCTGTCTTGTTAAATAAGAAACGAGGCGCAGGGTGTAAACGCTAGACGTGTGAACTAGAAATTTTAGTATATCAAGTTTTGTCAAGTAGATACAGCTTGATAAGATTGGGCAAAGTAAGAGTCGTAGAGGGGTTATCCATAAAATTACAAATAACCCCTCTTTCTCATGACTGCGATTGCCTGAGCTGTAGCAGGTGCCAGATTGAGAGTTTCCGGCTCATTAGTCCACATCAACTCAGCGAGCTCTGTCCCAAGCGTAAACTTGCCTCTAAAAGCCACCCTATAGACAATTAGCATTATCAGATACCCACTACTTGGAGCAAAGTCTCGATATATTCCTATAAGCGAAGTCCCCGTTACTTTTAGCCCCGACAATTCTTCATTTATCTCTCGAACCAAACCGTACTCTGGAGTTTCGTCCTCCTTCAACTTACCTCCAGGAAAGATCCATGTATCGTCTTTCCTAACAAGTAAGATTTCTCCCTTACGGATAATTGCCGCACCAACGACAAGTTCCACAGCAGCCCTCTCCTTTCTTGGTAACTGTTACCTCCCCACCTTAGGAAGGTAAGCTGGACCCGAAAACCCACCTTAGGTAATCAGGTGCAACTGTCTTCCTACGATGCGCGGATTATAGCGCTATAGGTTCAAAAAGTCAATCCTCCACCCCAATAGTCCAATATACCAGTATATTGGACTTAATGAGGTTAAATCATGTGTCGTTTTTTTAAAACTTTTAAAATTTCTTTGTGAATTTTTTCTTTGGGCCGCATAAGCCCGTTTTTACTTACACAATTTATCCTCGCCCAATGTTTGAACCCGCTAGCGAGTTTTTCGTACATCTGCCCGGATTTATCTAAAAATTCGCTGTCTTTTTCGTGAAGGTCTTGCCGGCCTCGTTTTTTTGTAAGAGCCTTCGAAGCAGAAGTCGGCACATGCAGGTAGATAACCAGATCTTCTTTGGGAATTTTATTTATTTTATACTCAAGCTCTGTAACCCACTTTAAAAAATCCTCTTGCGCGTCTTCTGGTAGCTTCGCCGCTTGATGAGCCATGTTGGAAGTGGCGTAGCGGTTTGCCAAAATTATTTTGCCCTCGCGAAGCCACGCGTTCATTTCCCTTTTTGCACTCGCTCTGTCCAAAGCGTAAGCAAGAGAAATTAAATAAGGGCTAACGGAGTTTACTTCTCCGAACTCTCCGGCTAGATATTTTGCCACAGTCCTCGCGTGAAAACTTTCCGCGTAGCGGGGAAAATCGATTGTTTCAACTGAGTAATTATTTTTCTCTAAGTAGTGTTTTAAGATTGAAAGCTGGGTAGTTTTCCCACTACCATCCGTGCCTTCAATAACTATTAATTTTCCTCTCATGGGTGGATTTTACTTGAAAAATTAAGAGTATTCAAGAAGTTGGGATAACTAAGTTAAAACCCTCCGACGACGGTTACTTCGGCTTTTATAGAAGGGTGGGGATCGTAGTTTTCGATTTCAATATCTTCAAATTTAAAATCATCAATGCTCTTTATTTCTGGGTTGAGCTTTAGAGTTGGAAATTGCTTTGGCTCTCGTGTCAGCTGCTCTTTCACAGCGTCAAAATGATTTTCGTAAATATGGACATCACCCCAAGCCAAAATAAATTCACCAACTGCTAGGCCCGCCACTTGAGCAATCATATGAGTAAGCAATGAATAACTGGCAATGTTAAACGGCACGCCTAAGAAAACGTCCGCGCTTCTCATGTAAAGCTCCAGCGAAAGCCGGTTCTTGTCATCAACATTCAGGTGGAAAAACGTGTGACAAGCCGGCAGTACCACGGATTGTCCGGGAAGAGCCATCTCGTAAATATACTCTGGGTTCCAAGCCGAAACTAAAATGTGCTTTCTTTGCGGTGTCTTTTTAAGTTTTTCAATTGCCCAGGCAAGCTGGTCTATTTTTCGTCCATCGGAAGCTTTCCAAGCTCTCCAATTCACTCCGTAAACTGGCCCTAAATCACCCCATTTTTTTGCAAATTTACTGTCACTCTTTATTTTCTGGATAAATTCTTCTTGGGTCATTTCTTGAACCTCACCATTTTCCATTTTCTTACCATAACCTTTATAAGCCCACTCGTTCCATATGTGCACGTCTCTGTCTACCAAATATTTTATGTTCGGATCACCCTTCAAAAACCACAGGAGCTCATGGGTTATGCCTCTCATAAAAACTTTTTTGGTTGTTAGCAACGGAAAACCTTGGGAAAGATCAAAACGAATCATTCGGCCGAAGACACTTCTAATCCCAATACCGGAGTTGAATTCACGTTTAAGGTGCCCATTCTTAAGAATGTCTTTTAACAGATCTAGGTATTGTTGTTCCGGATGATCTTTCATTTTTTACTTTTTACTTTTGCCTTTTTACTTAAACCTGTTTCTCTTCCCCTTTCGTCGTCACTCGACCGCCTTGCCATTGGCCTCGATAAGCGGCGCCTTTGCCCGCAATTTCGTAGAAAATTATGTGGGCCACTCTGGCACCAAGTTCTACTTTAAAAGAGGAGCTTCCCATATTCTTCAGACCGAAAGTCAAAATTCCTTTATATCCTGGAGCAACTTGCGTCGACAGTAACCAGACGCCACTACGCAACAGCGTAGAGCGCGGATACGGAATAGCGACTACATTTTCCGGCAAATTTATTTTCTCGACTGTCTGCATCAAGTAAAACTTTTCCGGTTTTATTGTGAACGTGGAGGAGGCTTCTGGATCATATTTGGCGACGGATTCGTGATCCACAGTATTACGCTTTTCCAGACCGAGGAAAGTCTCACCCTTGATTTTGAAAAGTTCGCCCAGCCGAAAATCCAGCCCGGCTCCTTCTGGGTTTTCGAGATCCCGCTCACCCAAACCCTCAACGAGTTTAACCTCTTTGATTAAATTTTTAATAGTTTCTTGGCTTAAAACCATAATTTACCTCTTCTGTCATTCTCGCGAAAGCGAGGATCTGGATTCTCAGTCAAGCCGAGAATGACAAAATTTAAAGTTTACTTGCCTCGGGTTTTGTATGGTCGTATCTTGAACTGTACCCCGAAACCGATTTATCAACTTCCTCAAAAATTATCTGGCAGATTGAAAGTCCACTTTTAAGCAAAATAGGTTTGCGCGAAAGGTTTTTCAAAGTTAGTATTGGCCGGCCGGAATAATTTGGCGGCAAAAGATCCGCTTCAAAAATAGTTAGAACACCAAGACGAGCCAAGGATGATTTGGACACTAGCCTACCGATTAAGTTCCCAGGAAGAGTTACTTTTTCGGCGGTATTGGTGAGCAAAAACTCATCCAGCGAAAAATGGTAGTCGGAGAGATCCACCTCTTCTCCAGAATCAGGTAGAAGGGCGGTCTGCCCCAGATGCAAATCCACACTTACAAAACGGACGTTGTCCGCTTCGTACGGATCGATTTTTAATTTTCCTTCTTTTATTAAATTTTTGATGGTTTCCCCAGATAATACCATGGTTAATCAGTTAATCCGCTTGCCCGACATTAGACCACAAAGTGGTCGCAGCACGCGGAGTATTCGGCTTCGGCACGAAGTGCGGAAGGCATAGAATACGAGCGGGCTATTTTACCTCCTTGAGTTTCTTCTGGGCTGAAAACTCTTCTCCCAACTTACTAGCGATTGGGGTCTTCTGACCAATGTACTTGGCCCCTTTTCTTTTTCGATAAGGATTTTCAACTGGGGAAGAAACTTGTTCGAAAGTGAAAGAACAGATTCTCATACCAGGATAAAGTGCCACCGGCATTACGCCAATATTTCCCAGTTCCATCACTGGTCTCCCTTTCCACCCCGGGTCGAAACGGGCGGCAGTTGAATGAACTATAATTCCCAAACGACCCAGACTACTGCGACCCTCGAGCCGTCCCAGCAAATCATCAGAAATCGAAAGATCCTCCACCGTTGTCGCCAAGCAAAACTCTCCCGGCCGCATAATAAAAGCTTCGTTTTTGCCAACAACTATTTCTTTCATGATCTCGCCGGCGGCAGACATATTCCTTGGATCTATATAAGGGTACTTAGAATGGTTAAAAATCTTAAAGGTGCTGCCTAAGTGAAAATCGATTGAACAACTACCGAGTTGTACAGAAAGGTTGGGCTGCGGAGTAATCTTAATTTTTCCTTCTTTAATTGACTTGCGTATGTCCGTATCAGAAAGAATCATTTGGATTTTTATATTAACAACGGATTAAATTAATAACAAGAGGATCAAAATAGGTCAGAAAAAGTAGGAGCCACGCGGGAGTGCGGAACGTGGCCCCTATACAATCGCGATCTTGTCTATAGGAGGCTAAGGATCCCTCGGGGTGCTGAATAGGGTGAGGACTTGTGACACCTCGAAGGACGGTCCATCCCCTACCACCAGAAGATCGGCGTCTTCGTCTGTAAGAGCTTCCGCCTTCTTTGATAGAGCGTCGTGGCGCTTGTTCATCTCCTTACCCTTGAAACGGTTAACATGGCACCAGACGCGGGCTGGGTGTTCTGGGTGTCCGTGTAGAGAAAGGCACAATTTGTGTGGAACAGACGCCGGCCGCAGGCCGCGTATCCGTCCAAAGGGTATGTCGCGCACCTCCCCACACGCCCTGACCGCTATGTAATCCAGCCTTTCAACGACCGGAAGTTCGCTCAAAGTGTTAACCTCCTCGTTATCTCCCGTGATAAGCACTCCCTCATGGCTTGAACAGCCTGATTTGTCTATTATATATAAACAAATCACACCATTCAAGCAAGCAACTTATACTCTAAGAATTTTACAGGATGATGTCAAATTTTAGAAAAAATTGCGGGGTGAAGTTTTCGAATTTTCTTCACCCCGCTTCTGCTTCAGATTTCGGACCGTGCCACCACCACAGACAAAAAGGCGAAAAATATCGCCAAAAGGAACGCCGTGACAACATCCGCCCTCATCCAGGCCTGTGAATCGTGCACAATTGTTGTCTCACCAGCGAGTGCCAAAGCACTCAGAACACCAATGATAAGATAACCAGCTGCGCCAAGAGCTGATATAGCCACTCCCCATGTCTTCATCGACCCCTCCTTTCTGTCAATTACTTTCCTTGACTTGCTTCTTGTAGCGCCTGCGCTGCATGGGTTATCCCGTGAAACCCAGGCGTGTTAAAGGCCAGCACTGCGAGGACGATGAAAATCACCAGTGCGCTGACCAACGCTAGTCTTGCAAACATCTCTCTCCCCCTCTTTTTTTAGTAGGATCTCGCGACCCCCTCTCTAAAAATTTTAGACAAAATTGCTAGAGAGGAGGGCCGGACAATTTCTGCTGAAAGCAGTGTCCGGCCCACGACCTGTTTTGGGAGGCAGGTCTTTTCGTTACGTTGTTACCTTGTACCGCGACCCGAAGGGTGAACGGAACCTTGGTAACGGTATTCGAACCCAGATGCGGTCTCGGAACAAGAACGCAGTTATGGCTAGTAGAACTGCCATCACAATTCCTGCTCCGAATGAGTAAATGAGAAACCCCGGGGGGCTTCCTCCACTCTTCGCCATCTGTTCACCAGCTCCAACCGACGCCTGCGTAATCGCAGAAGTCAGCGGAGGCGGTAGGACTGTAGCCGATTCGCCGGTGAGCGCTGGGTAGCGGAACAATTGATGCCGCCCGGCATCCACAGTCGAAAAAGCTTGGGTCCATGTGACCGGCAACCAGTAGGTGTCCCCCGCGACGATGATTGGATCGCCAGACGCAGAGAAGTGGATTTGCGGATTGACCGCAACCAACTCCTCGCACCTTTGCGCGAACCCGTCGTAGAAGACCTCTTCCGCTAGTCCCCAGCAACTGTTTCCAGGCTGCGCCTGGAAGTACCAGGGACTCGGATTAACCGGTACCGTTTGGGCGGCGCTTCCTCGGGCGCCAAAGAAAATCTGGGTCGCTACAAGCAACACCAGAATTCCCACCCCGCCAATCATGTGGCGGTTTCGCCGCATGTGTTACCTCCTTGATAAGCGGCCTGACGATGTGACCTTCCTCCCAAAACTGCCCACAAACTTTTGTGTTCAGATTTGGAAGGAAGAATTTTTTACCCAATGTCTTTATTATATCCCGCTAAAGCGTGATGTAATTCTCGTTACTCTCGAATTATAGCAGAAATTAGTCCTATAGTCAAGTCGTACTGGATTCTGGGGTAGCAGGCTCCGGGGTTGTGTTTTGTAGAGCTGGATTCTTCCAACTCATCCATTTACATTTGGGGTAACCACTGCAACCGTAAAACGGTCGACCGCGGCGGGTTTTGCGTAAGACTACTGCGTCGCCGGACTCTGGACAAACTGCATCTATTTTTTCTTCAAAAGATTTTGTGAATTTATGCTCAGGAAATTTTTCGCAAGCAAGGAACTTGCCGAACCGGCCGTAGCGAATTACCAGCGGGTGTCCTTCTGGACATTTTTCATCTGTAAGCTCGGCAAAAACTTTAACTCTTTCCGCTTGTTCCTCAACCTCATCTAAATGTTCTGAAAAAGGTTTGTAAAACTCTCGAATCGTCGGCACCCACTGCCGCTGCCCATGCGCAATTTCGTCCAACTCATCCTCCATGCCGGCGGTAAAACCGTAGTCAAGTTCCTGCGGAAAATTCTTGACCAGAAAATCGGAAACGGCCGCTCCAAGCGGCGTCGGCCGCAACTTTCTTTCTTCCCTATCAACATAATTTCGTTCTAAAATTGTCGAGATGATTGGTGCGTAAGTACTCGGCCGGCCAATCCCTCGCTCTTCCAAAGCTTTTATAAGAGATGCTTCCGTGTATCTTGGTGGCGGCTCGGTGAAATGTTGGGTCGGGATCAACTTAACCAAATCTAGATCAGTATCAATCGGCAACGGTGGAACAAGTTTTTCTTCGTCACCAACCGCCTCGCCTTCTTCCCGACCGTAAACTTTGAGCCACCCCGGAAATTTCACAATTGACCCAACCGCTCTAAAAAGATAATTTTTTTCCTTTTGACTTTTTACTTTTGCATTTATTTCCAAAGTAACTTGGTCATAAACAGCTTCTGCCATTTGCCCGGCGACAAACCTTTTCCAAACGAGACTGTATAATTTTTTATGATCATTTGGCATTTTTAATTTGTCGCTTGAAATTGCAATGCCCGTCGGCCGGATCGCTTCGTGAGCTTCCTGAGCTAACTTTGACTTTGTTTTGTAAACTCGAGGTACCCCTGGTAAATATTCTTTTCCATAATTTTCCTGAATAAACTTGCGGGCGGAGGAAAGAGCGATTGGCGCAAGGTTAACAGAATCGGTTCGGTGATAAGTTATCAAACCTTCCTCGTAAAGATCTTGAGCAAGCTTCATTGTCTTTTTGGTGGTAAACCCAAAATTGTTCGCGGCCGCCTGAGTCATAGTAGAAGTAGTGAAAGGCGGATAGGGATATTTTTTAACGTCTTTTTGTTCTTGATTCGTAACTTCCCACTTAGTGTCCTTTGATTCCAAATCACTAACAATTTCTTTCGATTCCTTTTCGTTCTTAACCTCAGCCTTTTTATCCGCTATCCTAACCAACTCCGCCCCAAATTCATTTGTCCCTTCTGTTCCTTTTGTCGCCTTTGTCGCGCGAAGCAAAGCTTCAATACTCCAATACTCATCTGGTTTAAACTGCTCTATCTCCCGTTCGCGTTCCACGATTAGACGAACCGCGACGGATTGTACTCGACCAGCCGAAAGCCCTTTCTTAACTTTTTTCCAGAGAAGGGGTGAAAGTTTATAGCCTACCAAACGGTCCAAAACACGGCGCGCAGTTTGGGCGTCAACTAATTGCAAATCAACGTCTCTTGGGCTTTTGAGAGCCGCCAGAATGGCCTCTTTTGTTATTTCGTGGAAAACAATCCGTCTGAATTTTGAATTTTGAATTTTGAATGCAGAATTTACTTCAGAAGCTTTTTCTTTCTTTTTTTCATTCTTTAGTTCGTTAGAACGCAAGCTTCGCTTAATTCCTAATTCTGAATTCTGAATTCCGCCTGTTAAGGCGGCGATATGCCACGCAATCGCTTCCCCTTCTCTATCAGGGTCGGTCGCCAAAATAATTATTTCGGATTTTTCTGCCAAATGTTTTAGGCCTTCAACAATTTTTCTTTTATCTTTGGGGATAACGTAGTCTGGTTCAAAATTGTGATCCACATCCACACCAAGTTTGGATTTTGGCAAATCCCGCACGTGACCCATTGAAGCTTCAATTTGAAAATCCTTATCAAGAAAACGGGAAAGGGTGCGCGCTTTGGTTGGGCTTTCAACAATTACTAAATTTTTAGCCATCGCCATAAACTATAGCATTCCAAGTAAATAAATAAAAATTTAGAATGCTGCGACCACATGTGGTCTAACCAAACATTGCAAATTAAAAGGCCCGCCGGAGCAGCAGCGAGCCTTCAACTTAATGACCTACAACAGCTTCCCAGGCTTTATTTTGTTGCTCGATAAAGCGGTCGAGTCGGTAAAAGACTGAGCAGAGCAAGTAGGCGTAGCGACGATTTTGCACGATTTCGTTGGCAACTCGTTGGTACAATCGAGCGTAGTGCTGCATCTGACGAAATCCAGTAGGAGGCCTTGCCAGGTAACGGCCTGTCTCGCTTCGCTGAAAGGCAGCAACTGGCACGTCGGTGCTCGCCCAAGGGGGAACGCTCTCCCCCCATCTGGATAAGATTTCTCTTAGAGCTATGGAGCGTTGCCCTGTCGATGACCCCAGAAGGGCTATTTCCAACCCAGTTTCTCTTTCGTAGTCGTTGCTGGGCTGGCTTGATCGGTAGATCACCTGGAGAAGGGATTCGTTGTGGTCCGTGTCGACCATAGCGTTGTACAGTTCGATCGTTGTTCGTAGCCCTCCGTGCGGGTACAAAGTACACTGCGGTATTACCTCGATGAGAGAGCGGATGAAAAGTTGTCCCCATGGAATCCTCTCAAACCGCTCGACCGTTAACGCTTGTTTTTTGGGCATTTCTCTCCTTCCAATCGCCTAGGCTTTGCCATCGGCTATGGTATTTGTTATTCCCTGCTCGGAATAAGTGAAACCATTTTAACATAGAGTCAAAACCACTTGACTAGATCTTGACTGCTTGCTAGACTACTTTGTCGTATCGGGTAGGGATCTGGAAGAACCGGGAGGGTAAATGTCAGCTTCCGCAAAAAGAGTTGTTCTCGCTTGTGTCGACCCCAGAATCCTGGATGTGCTCTACAGAAAAGCCAAGGAGGGTTTGGATGGAAATAAGCTAATCTTGTTAACCGAGCCTGGGGCGGCCATTTACTTCCAAATTTGTCTACCTAGGCTGGAGATGGCGGTGAATGTTCTTGGTGCAGATGAAGTGTGGCTAGTCCAACACGAGGATTGCCAGGGCTGTATCAAGAGATACGGCGAAGAAAAGAAAGATATGCATCTTCATCACCTTAACAAAGCCGGCTTGTACATCTCCGAGAATTTCCCAAGTGTGACGAGACTGCGACTCTTTTACATGGCCCTGGTTTCGGATGACGAATGGACTTTTGAAGAAATCCGAGATCATGTACCGGCCCGGATTTAGTGACCACTACGTGGTGTTTCATACGAGACACCACGTTTTCTTTTTCCAAAAGAAAACGCCGCGTCCAAATAAAATGTCAATCGCTCCGCGCTTAGCAATTCTCACTTCGTTCGAATTGTCAATCTAGCGGTTCAGGGAAAAATTTCCGGCGCCTTGCGATTTTACTTTACCTTTTATCTCCATTAAAGAAATTAGGGAACCGATTTTTGCAGTGGGAAAGCCAGAGGCTCGAGCAATCTCGTCGATATGAACTACTCCACTTTCTAAAAGATCAATGATCTTTTGTTCCTCTTCGCTGTCCCCTTTTATTTCTTTTGATTCTGAATTCTTCATTCTCATTTCTAAATTCAGCTCCTCAAGTATGTCATTAACGTTCGTAACAAGTTTTGCTCCTTGTTTTATTAAGGAAGACGGCCCGGCGGAAAACTTGGAATAAATTGGTCCGGGCACGGCAAAAACTTCCCGGCCTTGCTCTCCCGCAAGTCCAGCGGTGATTAAGGACCCAGAATCCTCCCCTGCCTCAGTCACGAGAACTCCGAGAGATAAACCGCTGATAATACGGTTGCGGGCGGGGAAATTCCCTGGTCGCGGATCCATACCAAGAGGAAACTCACTTATGACGGCGCCATAACCGCCTTCAATTTCTTTTGCCAAAGCCTCGTTTTCACGTGGATAAACCCGATCGACACCACCCCCAAGAACCGCAATGGTTTTGCCGCTGTTCCCAACTGCCACTCGGTGCGCGTGCGAATCCACCCCCAGCGCCAGCCCAGAAACTATGGTGAAACTCGCGGCGACTAAATCGCGAACCAAAACTTCAGTCACTTCCCGACCGTAACCGGTCATCTTCCTCGTCCCCACAACACCAATAGTTTTACCCTCTTTTGGCAACTGCCCGCGGACGTACAAAACTGGTGGAGGATCCGCAATTTCTTTCAAAAGTTTTGGGTAAGTTTCATCTTCAATTGTTACCAAACTGATTTTTTTATCAATAATTTCTTCTAGATACTTTTCGGGATTAGTGTTCTTGCGGAAATTTAAAAAGGTTTCGGCGGTCTTGGGCCCGAGAATTTTTACAAGATTTCTTTCATTTTCTTCCCAAACGGCTCGGGCACTTTTGGCAAATTTCAAAAGAATTTTAAATTTCGCTGGCCCAATCCCAGGAGCAGCCGCCAAAGCAACGTAATATGGTAAATCTGTTTTTATCATTTCAGAAAGTTAATGCATTCGGCAGTTGTAAGATATGTTTGTTTAATTATGCTGTTCAAAGTGCCTCTCTTTAGAGGTTTATTGTGGAAGGGTAAGGTGACCCTTAGTTTATCTTTTTTGTAAAGTCTATGGCTTCCTTTTTGCCTGACAAAGCTAAAACCGGCAGAAAGTAAAACTTTTTCTGCCTCCCTTGGCTTAACTTGCGGCGTTTTGGTCATGCTTCAATTTCGATAGGAGAGACTACTACTGGCTCTTGCTCGCTGGGGATTTTCTCATTGCTTGCTCTTAAATCATCTAAGTAAAGCGTGGCGGCTTCTTTTATGTTTTTTAATGCGTCCTCAAAAGTTTCGCCCTCAGAAATACATCCAGGCAATGCTGGTATAGAGACTGCATAACCACCATCTTCACTGGCCTCAAAGACCGCCGTATATTTAAAAACCTTTTCATTCCTCATGTAAGCAAAGAATATATTATTGGAAAATTTTAGTCAAGAAAATTTAGTTAGCTAATCTAACAACCTAATACTACCTATCCACCGCATCTGCACCAACATTGACAGTACCAGAGACGGTTTGTCCGGAGGTAGGGTTAGTTATGTTAACAGTTGGTGCAAGAGTATCACCAGCTGCTGGACAAGTAAATCCTGCCGCATTGAGGGCTCCACAGGCATCAAGCCTTCCCCAGCCATAAGTTGAATCCCAACCAGGTGTTCCTAGATCCACGGCACTGTTGTAGATTGCCTGGACAGCAGCAGCTGGTGAGACTCCTTTGGAAAGTAAGAGCCCCAGCACACCAGACACGAGGGAGGAAGCCGGATACGTACCTGAGACATAACCATAGCCTCCAAAGTTTGTCGCAGCCATAATGTTAACACCCGGCGCCGTCAGGTCAATCGCTGCGCCTCGGCCCGAGAACGAGAGAACGCTATCTGTCTGGTCGGTAGCACCGACAGCCACAACGTTGGCTAGACGGGCCGGATAGGCAACAGTGTAGTCAGCGTTGCCGGTTGGCGCCACAACAATTACGCCTTTGCTGACGGCGTAGCTGACCGCTGCCTCTAGTTCAGGCAAAGTCGTGTCATACCCCCGGGTAACGATAACATCGGCGCCATGGTCCGTCGCCCAAGTGATGCCTTCGGCAAGGTCAGTTAGGGTACACGTATTGGTAGATTCGACACATACTGTTACCGGCATAATCTTGCAGTTCCAACAGACTCCGGCTATGCCGATGCTGTTATTAGTGGCGGCAGCAGCTACCCCCGCCACCGCGGTTCCTTGATTGTAGCCTGTGCCTCTGTCGTCGGTATCACCACCGCTGACGGTGTTGATTCCGGGTACCAGCTTCCCCGCTAGGTCCGGGTGTTCCTGATCGACCCCGGTGTTGAGGACGGCGATGACTACGTCGCTAGTACCCGTTGTGATGTCCCAGGCAGCTGGTGCCCGGATCTTGTCAAGAGCCCACTGGTACCCAGCTTGAAAGTAGGGGTCGTTCGGTGTGGTCGCGGCTCTAGAGGTTGGTTCTCGACTCTGTTGGACTAAAGTAACGGTGAAAGGGATAGATAAGAAAATGATTAGAGTACCAATAATACTCAAGAGATGTCTTTTGTCTTTTAGATTAATTTCTTCTTTTAGGTAACTCATCTGGGCAAGCACTCTCATCAAGTAAATTATATACCTAGTTAATTATCCGTCGCACTAACCCCCACGTTAACTGTCCCCGAAACGGTTTGGTTGTTGGTTGGATTAGTGATGTTAACTGTGGGAGGAACGGTATCTCCACCCGATGCGAGGACTCCATAGCTAATCGTTTTTGAGCTAAAACTATTTGAGTTGGAGCCGTTCGTCGCGGTCACAATTGCGTCGTAAATATTACCGACGATGGCGCTGGCCGGTGAAGTGAGCGCCAGGGTTGAAGTGCTGGTTGCTCCCGGAGCCAATGAAAGTAGTATATTGGGCGTGAAACTAGCCGTAAAACCGATTTGCAGCAGATAATATAACGAGAAGGTTGAAGAGCCGCACTCGGGGCTATCATTATTAGTAACCGTCACGGAATAGTTTAAAGTTGATCCGGCTTCACCCCAGGCAATTGTCGGCGAGACTACCATTGTTGGAGGCACTCTAGAGCAACCGACGACCGTGGGGATTTGGATATCAAGACTAACTTGGCTGGCGCTGATCGAGGCAATTTGGACTGTGATTCCTTTGTCGCTATCCTCAAAGACGCTGCCGACTTTTAATTGCGCATCTGGAAATTTGGTCGATGGTGAGGCGTCAATTAACTGAGTGTCTCCGCCACTAGCAGATTTTGGAGCGTAGTGGATCAAAACGCCGGACAGCTCGGGTCGGTACTCAAAATAAAGCCAGTTAATGATGTTACCGCCAGCGGTTTTGTCGCGCGGAATCTTGATGATTTTTGGACCACTCGACCCGTAATAATCACTGAGCGTATAAGTACCGCTTGAGCCGACCTGAAGGCTATCACCAGAAACAAAAAAGAACATTTTTTCTTTGTGATAAGCATTGTGTTGGTTATTGCTACCTCCCATAATTGAGTACCAATCACCATATTCATCTGAAGTACAGCCACTAGTTTTGATGCTGACCCCGCTGCAGTCATAGTAATTGGCGTGTAAAGCTCCAAAATTGTGCCCGAGTTCATGACCGACAATGTGTAAACTAAAGTTGGTCGCGCCATTTATCCAAGAAGTACCGCCGCCTTGAACACTACTAAGAGTCGCCAACCCACTAAAACCACAGTCGCTCATATAAGGAAAAACTACCATTAATTTTCGATAGGCAGCCAAGTTTTCACCCGCGGCGGTAGCCGCTTGAGTGGCTAGAGAGTAAATTTGCGAAGTATTACAGGTTGCAGGCAGGTTGACAGTGTAACCGGCTGCTTTGCCAGAAAAGCGCATCTTGCCGTAGGAGTTATCTTGATAAAAAGTGCTGACCTGGGAAAAAACAACCGATTGAGCACTAGCTACGCTAACAGTATTATTTAAAACCATCACCAAAATTGTTTGATCCAGTACCCCCAAGACTGCGCCTTTTACCTGATCCTCCCCAGAGACTTTTTCGACCGCAACCTCTTGACCAATTTTAATACCGGAAACTTTTACCTCTTCGTTGGCCAAACTAATGAGGGCATCAACATTCTCCTGAGATGGGTAAAGGTTGAATCCAGTTCCGTTAGATTTTAATTTGTAGTAAAATCCTCCCTTTTTTCTCTCAAAATCATCCCAGTGGGAAACTCCCAGGTTTCCCTCTAGAGTAACCTGCTCTTCGGTATTGACTTGAATTTCAGAGGGTAAAATCCCCTTGGCTTTCTGATCAAAGGCAACTCTTACTGCCAGGTCAGGATCTTTTTTAATTAAAGTGGCCATCTTCTCTTTTCTTTGCTCGGAAAGATCAACCATCTTTGCTAGCACTTGAGGTTTCCGATTGCTAGAAGATTCTCGGTATTTTGAATTTTCTTGAACGAGCTGCCTCGTTAATTGTAAAAGCAGTTCCTTGTCCGAAAGTATCGCAGCTCTACCGCTGGGTTCTCTTGAGCTCAAGGTCAAGACGACGGTGATTGGTATCGAAAGAAAGATAAAGAAAGTGGCCGCAAGGACAAGCAGATGTTTTTTATTTTTTAAATCAACCGGTTCTTTTAGATGATTCATATTATTGATCTACCGCATTGGCATTAACATTAACTGTACCAGAAACTGTTTGACCAGAGATAGGGTTAGTAAAATTCACGGTTGGGGCTTGAGTATCCGGTGCAGAATAGTTTAGTGGATTTTTGTAAATCATCACTCTTGGCCGGTTGATATCGGTGACATACAAATTGTCAGAGCTATCAAAAGTAGCACCAAACGGCATCGAATAGTAATCGTCAAAATACCCGTCCGGCTGAGTTTTGTTCGGATCAAGAGGGTTTAAGTAATAACCAAGGAAACGGCCTCCCACGTAACCGTTGTAGCCCGTCACCATATGATTTTGAGAGTCAAAAGCCACTTCCCAAGTGGCGTGTGCCTGGCCGACATCAGGGTTTGGAGAACCATACCGTGGAAAAGTTTTGAAGGCAGTCTTATCAAAAATTACGCTGGTGCTGTCGCCAGGAAAATCGCTGGCGCGGAAAACCAACAAGCGGAAATTTCCGCGAACCTCCAAGGAGTGGTCGGAAATGTAGGTGTTGCCAAAATTGTCGATCGAGACATGCCCAGGATAACACAAGTAGTTCAGGGGTGCTTCAACAGGCTTCGAATAAGTGCCGCCACGGTTACAAGCCGTCGAAGTAATATCTGCCTGGCCAAGGACAACATCAATCACAGGGCTGGTTAAAGGGTCTCGGATCCTAACAACCCGGCTATTGTCAGAATCTACTACCCAGAGAAAAAGCTTACCGCCAATTACCTGAGGCGCAAGTCCCATCAGGCCTTCATAGTCTTTTAAAACATCCATACTGCCCCCACCCAAAACCGGGATTGGGGCTCCCCCGCCGGCAACAGAGGCAATAGTTTTGATCAAAATTGGCGGTGCCTGGGTCGCGTCATAAACATAGATACCTTTGTAGGTCTTTGCCCAAACGCGGCCGCTGGCGTCGGCCTTGAGATTTTTTACAATGTTCATGTTGCAATCAATGGTATTAAAATCGGGCTGAATCAGCACAACATCGGCCGCCCTGCCGTTTGTTAAAGTTGTCAGATCGTTCCAGACCAAAATTCGACAGCCATCAGTCGCGAAGAGTTTATTGGCCGCAATCGCGACTCCGTGACCAACACCCATTCGTCGCTCATTAAATATTGTTTTGGAATCAAAAAGTTCCCGATCCCAACCACTGGCTTTGGTAAGAGGGTCCTTGATTAAAAGAACTCCCTGGGTAGGACTGGGAGCAACTAGGTTCCCATTTTTGGCTATTCCGGCACTTCCGGCCATTAGCTGGTTAGTGAATATATCATGCCTCAAGATTCCATCAAACCCATAAAGTTGTAGATGACCCCCGTTTGTTACCCAAATACCGCTATTCGCACTATCTACCTCAGAAACAAATCCACCTACACCAACAAAGACTGTGGCCACTCCGCCTATTGTTTGCTGGTCGGTGGTGAACTTTAAGATACGGGTGTTGCCACCGTCAGATACATACAAATTGCCGCTGGGATCAAATCTTACTGAGTTGGGGTTAGCCATTTGGTTGATGGCGTTTCCGGGTTTGCCAGGCCCAGTCGTGAAGTTTGGCTGTCCAAGAACAACATCAGCTGTTTTTGAAATTGTCCCGTCAGCATTCTTTAGGAAACGCAGAACTCGATGGTTACCATTATCCGCCACCCAAAGGTTACCGCTTGGATCAAGGGCAACACCAGAACCAGAATTACCTGTATTGCTGTAGTCAACCAAACAGAGTGAAGAAGCTGAAGGTGTTGTACTAAGAATCCAAGCGTTCGTTTTGTTACAATAATTACCAGTAAAATTATCTTGACCAATGGCCTCATCGGCCACTTGATCATTCCAAGCATCATGGTAAATCAAAATCCGATGGTTTTCCGTATCGGGCACATAAAGGTTTCCACCTTGCGTGTACATACCGATGAAAGCCAGATTCTCAGCTGTGCTGAGCGAATCTTCTTTAACAAAACAAAGACTCGCGGCGCTGGCCGGGGCTCTGGTGGGATAGTTTTGAAAGCTACTATCTCCATTGCAGGCACTATAATCTGCCAAGTGGCCTTGCTGTCCAAAAACTTTTTCAGCCGAACAAGTATTGCCGGCAGGAATACAATTATCAAGGTTGAGGGCAATAATTCGACTCTCTCGCGTCGATTGCGCATAAAGTATTCCGAGTTTAGAAGTTGAATCAGACACTTCTCGATCAACCACCACACCTCCAGGCCGGTCAACCCACTGTGGGTTTACATAGCCCCTGGACAAAACATCCGTAAAATCCCTTCTTCCAATAATTACATCTGCCCACAAATCTCCAGCTACTCCCCTAATCCCAACGGCTTGAGTCTTGTAACCACGAAATTGGTAAACTAAGACAACTGTTAAGGGAATACTAATAAGGATGAGTATTGTGCCTGCTAAAGCTAGTAAATCCTTGGCAGTGTAAGGGGGGTTAATTGCTTGGCGGTACTTTTTAACTAGTTCTGAAACACTTTCCACAGACAGTTGGGATAATTATCCCCTAACTAGCCCTGGATTGTCAAGCCACGGCCTTATGGCTTCACTGTTAATACAAGTCTCGGTGCGTAAGAGCTACCTTTTTCTTTTGAATAATAGACTGCCCCGTCGGAGGAGGTAGAGGTTACTCTTAAGCTTACAACCCCATCTTTAGTTATTTTTCCAGTTAGATTTATCGAATACCACTTCCCTGAGGAAACAGACCCCAACGAAGCCCACTTGGACCCTAAGGCGGGCCGGGTGTTCCAGGTCACCGTCTCCTCCTGCCAGGAAGTGGTTGTAGTTTTGTAGAAATAGCCACCCCGAACGGAGGGGTTCGTGCAGTAAATTTTTAGAACAGCACTTGTTACTGTGTTAGACCCCACGCCAGAAACCGAGAATTTCATAAGGAAGTTTCTGTAAGCGCTGTAATCGTCTATCAATGAGGTGGATGCACCATACTTAGTTGTTGGGTGGGTTTTATCAATCGTGGCGTCATCAGCCGATCTTATGGTAAGAACCTTAAACACCTTATATGTTGCCTGGGCGGAGGCAGAGTAGGCTGGGTTGGAAGAATTAGTTGCAGTAGCACTTATTGTGTAGGAGCCTACTGCGGCCGAAGAGGAAGATGTAACTTTCAAGGTTGAAGTTGCAGCTGCCCCTGGAGCAAGACTCAATGATGTTGGTGTGAAGGAAGCAGACCACCCGGCTGGAATGGAACGCGTCAACGAAAAACTTGAACTACCACAGCCGTTGCTATCATTGTTAGTCACTGAAAAAGTGTAATTTAGGCTGGTCCCAGCTTTACCAAACTGACTTGCGGGGATAAGGGACACCGTTGGATTTGCCCGGCTGCAAGCTAGCAGAGTTGTCACTGTCAATCCTAGCGAGGGATCAGAGACGTTGCTGGCGGCGTCGAAGGCTTGAACTGTGTAAACATAACGTGTATTTGGACTGACCGTACTATCACCAAAGGTGGTGGTGGTCACGGTAGCGATACGCACCCCGTCGCGATTAACGTAGTAACCGGCGACCCCAACATTATCCGTTGAAGCATTCCAGGCAAGGTTTATTTGGTTAGCGGTAACTAGTGTTGCTCTCAGGTTAGTTGGTATACTTGGCTTTTGGGTATCCGCCTGGTTTGGTGTAGTCACTGTGGCAGTATTGGACAAACCGGAAGTGTTTCCGGCAGCATCGCGCGCACTAGCGTTGTAATGGTAAGTAGTGTTTGGCAAGGCGCTTGTATCCGAGTATGAAGTAGTCGATGTTTGGGCAATTGTTACACCCTCACGGTTAATCAAATAGGCGGTAACACCAACATTATCTGTCGAAGGGCTCCAGGCTAAATCTACCCTTGTAGCCGAGATAGCTGTGGCGGTAAGGTTTGTGGGCGTAGTTGGAGGTATAGTGTCTAGCACTACATAAGTTGCGCTCGCGCTGGCTGTTTTGGTATTATCGACCTGGTTTGTTGCTTTAGCTGTAACTGTAAAATTACCGATGGCGGCGGAAGCAGACGAAGTGACCTTGAAAGTTGAGGTGCCGGCTGCCCCTGGAGCAAGACTCAATGATGTCGGTGTAAAGGTAGCGCTCCAGCCAGCCGGGATAGTTTGGGCTAAGGAAAATGTCGAGCTGGCGCAACTGGCACTGTCTTGGTTGGTCACGGAGAAAGTGTAGTTTAGACTAGTCCCAGGCCCACCAGATTGACTGGCTGGTGAAAGGGAGACCAGCGGGTTTGACCTGGTACAAGGAGCAACGTTATTGACATTCACAGAGACGGCTGCGGAGGTGGCTATATTCGCAGGATTTGCATTATCATAAGCTTTAGCAGAAAGAGTATGGCTGCCATTCGCTACGGTAGTAGAATCCCAGCTAGTACTGTAAGGAGAAGTTGTATCTGTACCAATCAGGGTGGTTGTATCGCGATAAAATTCAACCTTTTGAATACCAGCGGTATCGGAAGCATTAGCAGAAACTGTAACCGCTACCCCCGAAACTGTTGCACCGTTTGTGGGTGCGGTTACTGAAACCGACGGCGCGGTATTATCCACTGTAACCGTCGCTGAAGCTTGGCCGACATTAACTGGGCTGGCATTATCATAAGCTTTAGCCAGAATTGTATGAGACCCATCACCAATTGTTTTAGTGTCCCAAGAATAGTTGTAGGGACTAGTTGTATCAGTGCTCTTCAAGGCCCCATCAATGTAAAATTCGACTTTACTAACCCCGGTAGCTGCGGCTAAAACTTCCGCAATCAGCTTCCCCTCTTTTAGTTTTTTAATTGTAAGTGTCGGGTTGAGGGCTTTGTTGGTTTCTCTGCGCCCCTCACTTAAAAAGTTAGCAGCGACCAAAGACAATAAAATTACCGCCAGGAGAACTGCTAGACGGAGTCTTCTTTTTAAATTAACTTTTCCTTTTAATCTCGGCATCGGCAGATTCATAAATTAATTTTTCATTTCACAACCACACTACCGTTAGTAGTTGGGTGGAGCTGATCGTGATACCCAAAAGTGCCACTCTTCTCAAACGTAAACGTGTAAATCTCGCCTTTTTTCAAAGGTTTTTTAGCATCAAATCCGGCAAGACCATTGTTGATCGGGTAAGGATTAGAGGCCGGCTGATGAGCCTTTGAGTCTTCATTAATCCAACCCACGGTTTCGCCCTTATTAATTAAAATTGTTTGGGGGTTGAAACCATTCTTGGTAATAGTTACGAAGGCGGTCGGTGCCGGCTTTTTGGGTAGTGCCGGGCCAAGCTTCAAATGACCTCTGGAAATTAATAGTGCAATAATTAAAGCTAAACCGAGGATAATTACTACAACTAATTTTTGTTGTTTTTCCACTATTAAAATTATCTTATTTATCATATTAGGTTGTCAAGCTCAATTACCTATCCACCGCATCTGCACCAACATTGACAGTACCAGAGACGGTTTGTCCCCCGGCAGGATTGGTGATGGTTACGCTTGGTGGTAAGGTATCTCCCCCACCAGTTACGTTAATTGGCAGGGTATCTGTGGCAAAAACTCCGGCTCTTTCAACTCTGACAGCAGCCAGATAGTTGCCGGCAGTCTGGTAGCTACAAAGGTCATTAATCTGTTCTGGATTACTATCGGTGGTGAGGTTCGATTCATAAGTGCCATCGTTGGTACAGTCAAAGCGGTAGGTGATTCTGCCTATTGCAGTTCCACCAACCGAGGCCTGAATGTCAACTCCATTGAGGGGGGCGGTGCCGGAAACCCCTGCTGATGAGAATGTTTGGCTTGAGAGTACTCTGCCTGAAAGTACAACGGAGAGTGTTGGTGGTGGTGGTGGTGGTGGAGCTACACAGGCAAACCCGGCTTTGTTCAGAGCTCCACAGGCATCCAGCCTGCCCCAGCCATAAGTTGAATCCCAACCGGCTGTTCCTAAATCTTTGGCTCCTTGATATAAAGCGTTAACAGCTGCAGTTGGTGAAACTCCTTTGGATAGCAGCAACCCCAGCACGCCAGCCACGTGCGCGGCTGCCAGCGTGTTTGTGGTGGCAACTGGGTAGTAGTACGGCACATGGCCAGTTGACATGATGACCTCGCCCGGCGCTGTGATATCCAGTTCTGGGCCGCTGCCCGAGTAAGGCGAGATCATGTCGTTTTGATCGGTATTGCCCACCGCCACAACTCCAGGGTAGGCTGCCGGGTAGCGCGCAGGGTTATCGACTAAAGCTAAAGGCGCCACCACGATAGCCCCCTTTCCGATAGCGTAGTTAACTGCCGATTCTAGTGCCGTAGATGCTCTGAGTCCCTGATGGACGAAGAGAACGGATGCTCCGTGGTCTACTGCCCAGCGAATCCCAGTGGCCGTGTAACCATAGTCGTTCAGATCGCTGCATGGAAAATCGCAAACTACGACCGGCATGAGTCCAACCTGCCAGTTGATCCCGGCGATGCCAACTCCGTTGTTGGTGCTTGCTCCGATAACGCCTGCCTCCATCGAGCCACTCCCGATCGAATCGTAAGTTGGGGTGCCCGGCTTGAGTACGTTGTATCCAGGGATCAAATTGCTGTTGCTACCGAGATCCTCATTGGGCGTGGTGGTTCCGACCCCGCTGCCGAGCAGGGCGACTATAACACTGCGGCTGCCGGTGGTGATGTCCCAGGCCTCGGGAGCGTGAATCTTGGTTAGGGCCCACTGGTACCCAGCTTGAAAGTAGGGGTCGTTCGGTGTGGTCGCGGCTCTAGAGGTTGGTTCTCGACTCTGTTGGACTAAAGTAACGGTGAAAGGGATAGATAAGAAAATGATTAGAGTACCAATAATACTCAAGAGATGTCTTTTGTCTTTTAGATTAATTTCTTCTTTTAGGTAACTCATCTGGGCAAGCACTCTCATCAAGTAAATTATATACCTAGTTAATTATCCGTTGCATTAACATTGACATTAACAGTTCCCGAGACGGTTTGTCCGGAGGTTGGATTGGTTATTTTGGCTGTCCAGTTGGTGAGAGCTGCGGAGTTATTTTCTTCCATGGGCATTTAATTTAATTATGGCCAACCTGAAATCTGTTGTCAAACTTATTCGTATTCTATCGTCGCTGGCGGTTTTTGGGTTATGTCGTAAACCACCCGGTTTACACCTCTTACCTCATTAACAATCCTACTCGCGATTTTTTCTAAGACGTCTTGTGGAATTTTGAACCAATCAGCTGTCATCCCATCTACACTAGTTACTGCCCGCAAACTAATTATATACTGATAGGTTCTCGCATCCCCCATCACCCCAACCGTTTTCACTGGTAAAAGAGCAGCGAAGGCTTGCCAGATTTTGTTGTAAAGCTTGACCGTCTTAAGCTCTTCAATATAAATTGCATCCGCTTGTCGTAAAATCTCAAGACGATCTTGCGTTATTTCGCCTAAAACGCGAATTGCCAGCCCCGGTCCGGGAAAAGGATGACGAAAAAGTTCTTCTTTGGAAAGACGCAGCTGCAAGCCCAATTGCCGCACTTCATCTTTATAAAAAGCAGCTAGCGGCTCAACGATTTTAAACTTAAGTTTCTCCGGCAAAGTTAGATTGTGATGACTTTTAATTTTAGCGGCCTGCTTGGATGAAGCCGCGGACTCAACCCTATCTGGATAAATTGTTCCTTGGGCAAAAAAACGAATTTTTTCCTTTTTTTCCAAAGTCTTAGCTACATCTTCAAAAACTTTTATGAAGGTGTGCCCGATTATTTTTCTTTTACCTTCCGGATCCACCACCCCCTTCAACCTCTTTAGAAAGAGGGCTGACGCATCCACCTTAAGAAAATGTTTGAAACCTCGTTTCTCGTATATTTTTTCTACCTCGGCAGCTTCATTTTCGCGCAAAAGCCCGTGATCGATAAAAACCGCATGGAGCCTGTCACCGATTGCTTTGTGAAGAAGATTTGCGGCAACAAGCGAATCCACGCCACCAGAAACGCCAATTAAGACTTTCTCGCCACCAACTTCGCTCCTCAATCTCTCAACTAGCTGACCCTTTAGATCTTCGATTCGCCAATTCTTTTTTGCGCGACAGATACCAAAAACAAAATTTTTTAAAATCCTCGTACCGTTTTTAGTGTGAACAACTTCCGGGTGAAATTGTATTGCATAAATTTTTTTATCAATATTGGAAAATCCACTGACAGGACAAGAAATGCTACTAGCAATAATTTCGAATTTTTGGGGAACTTTTTTTACCAAATCCCCATGGGAAAGCCAGACAATTTGGCTCTCTTCAAGACCTTTAAACAGCGGGTCGTTCGTCTTCACCTTAACAACTTCTTTTCCGTATTCCCCTTTTCCCCCAGCACCCACTTGCCCACCCAAGTTTTTTGCGAGAGCCTGTAAACCGTAACAGATACCAAGTATAGGTATGTTGAGACTGAGAATTGAGTTGGAGAAGGACGGGGCGCCCTTTTCATAAACTGAGGCTGGTCCACCGGAAAGAATTATACCCTCCAAATTATCTATTGTTGATAAAGAGTCTTTAGGGCTAAAAATTTCAGCCGCAACATGAAGCTCACGGATACGACGGGCAATAAGATGAGTATACTGACTACCAAAATCGACAACAGCAATCATTTGGAGAGATTATATTTAATATTTTGCAGCTTAGCAAGGAAACGTTTACTTAGTATTGAGGATCCTAATAAACTTCCGAGGGCTAAAACCCTCGGTATTGTTCTTTAAGTTTACACGAGCGCAGAAAACCCTTGAAAGTCTAACTTACATTTCCCCTCAGAAGTGTGTAATCACTCTTAGCATTCATCCCCACTTTAAGAAAGTGGATTTTCTGCTAGCGATTATAACCCCAATCAATTCCTAGGGTACAGTTATTGTTAGAGTTTGGGTGACTGTGTTGACGCCGTCACTGGCTCTTAGCGGTACAAAGTAAGTAGTGGCTGCTTGACCTAAACTTGGAGTCCATTTAAATTCCCCAGTAATAGAATTTAGAGTTGCACCTGACGGGCCAGTCATACTGTAAGTTATTGAGCTACCCTCTGGATCGGTGGCGCGGATGAAAAACCAAAGTAACTTACCAACGGCAAGATTATCAGGTGGCCAGTTTAAATTATAATCGTTATTAACTATATCTACATCTGCCTGCGTAATTGAACCGTTTGCATTAAGGTCATAAGCGGGGTATAAACTTGCACTTTGTCCAACCTTTTGAACAACTGCTAGTATATCTGCTGAAGTAACTTTTCCATCACTACCAACAACATCTGGATCAAGAATGATTAGAGTAGGCGCCAAATTAACATTGGACACTGTAACCGCTATCGTCGAGGACACCCCGGTGTTTCCAGCAGCATCGTAAGCTTTGGCTGAGACATTGTGTAAACCATTAGACAAAGCTCTAGTATTCCAAGCGTAGGTGTATGGGAAGGACAAGTCGGACCCTTTAAGGAAACCATCAACGTAAAATTCCACTTTTGTGACCCCAATATTATCTGAAGCAGTGGCGGCAATATTTGTTATTCCAGATACAGATGAGCCATCGGCTGGTGAAGTTATTGAAACCGTTGGGCTGGTTATATCGACGTTATTATACTTTCGAACCCAAATATCATAACCTTGCCCGACACGATATTGACTGCCGATTACGTAAGTGTTATCCGATTTGTCAGCCACTACATCCGCACCGCTATCGTTTAAACTATCTGGGCTATTGTATGTGCCTTGCCACAAAAGACTTCCTTTACCAGTCATAACTCTTAACCAAACATCTTTATTTGTTAGGCTCACTTCCTTTTGGCCAATGACAAAAACATTTCCGAGATTGGGATTCTTATCAACGTAGACCGAGGCCGCTGACTCGTCCAAATTGTCCGTTGTGCTGCTAACGTTCTGCCAGAGTCTTGTCCCAGCCGAGTTATACATTTGGATAATAGCGTTTGAATGATAAAGTCCGTCCCCCTCTTTACGGAAGCTCTTACCAGCGACGTAAGCATTTCCTACTAAATCGGTGGCCACACTGTGACCTGCGTCCAAATTATTGGAAGGGCTATTGTATCGTTTAATCCACGAAGTTTTCCCGGCGGATGATATCTTTGCTAACCAAAGGTTACCCTTTTGTCCGATGGCGCTTCGGTCTTCGACACCAGTAGCGTAAATGCTTCCCGCCCCCGTAGCCGCAATGCCGTAGCCTTTATCATTGTTTCCAACTAAACTATTAGTTTTTGAAGGTGTTGGTGAAGTATATTTCTTTGACCAGACAGGGGTACCAGCTGAAGTATACTTTCGAACCCAAATGTCGTTCCCTTCTTTGGGGTAGTAAAGAAAGCCGATAACATAAACATTCCCTGAATTGTCTAAGGCAATATCTTGGCCTTGATCGTTTTTATTGGCCGGGCCGTTCTGCGTCCGGGTCCAAAGTACCGTACCGCTGCTATTATACTTTCGAACCCAAACGTCTAACCTTTTCGTCGAACTCATCGTGGCCGCTCCAACGACATAAATATATCCAGAAGAATTCACAGCTATGTCCGCACCGTAATCGTTTTTATTGGCCGGGCCGTTATAGGTTTTAGTCCAAAGTACACCGCCACTTGGATTATATTTGCGCAGCCAAATATCGTAATTACTCCCGTTATAAACAGTGCCGACAGCATAAATATTTTTGCTGGAATCAATAGCGACCCCGCTACCCGTATCTTTACCGTTATGGGAGTCGTTATAACTTCTAGTCCAGGCAGGCTGAAGCAGAAAAGACACCGCGGATGACTGCGCTCGACTTGCTGGTTCTCTGGCCTGATTTGCGAGAAATATGGTGAGAGGAATCGCGGCAAGAATAATTAGTGTGCCAATTAACGGAAGAACATCCTTGGAAGTATAAGGAGAGTTTATTGCTTGGCGGTATTTTTGAACTTGCTCTTTTAATGTCTCCACGGGCAGCTCTCTAAATTATCCGTTAATCCCTTCAAATTGTCAAACACTCCAAATCAGTTTTAGGGTTTATGGTGAGCAAACCACCAATCAAAAATTTCTTTCGTGGCGGGGGCGCAAACTTCGGAACCATGACCGGCATTTTCCGCCATCACGGTCACCACAATTTGAGGTTTGTCAAAAGGTGCAAAAGCGGTATACCAAGCGTGGGGCCTCTGACCACCAGACTCAGCCGTGCCCGTCTTACCAGCGGTTTTTATTTTATAATTCCCAAAAAGCCAACCGACATTTCCATCGCCGATTTGGTCTTGGTACATCCCCTCTTTGACAATTTTAATCGTCTCTTTCGATAAAAATCCCGAGCGGATAACTTGAGGAGCATCCGTTTTTAAAACTGTCGGCCGGACCAGCTTGCCACCATTGGCATAAACGGAAGTTACTAATGAGAGTTGAAGAGGTGAGACCATTAAGTTTCCTTGGCCAATAGCCATGTTTAAAGTATCGCCGGGGTACCAAGGCTGCCGAAAAACTTTCTGCTTCCAACTCTCCGTAGGAAGTAATCCCGGAGTTTCCCCTGGTAAATCAATACCAGTAATAGACCCAATTGAAAACTTTCTTGCCATATCTTGAATAACCTTTGGGCCAATCATTTGAGAAAGTTTGAAGAAAAATGTATCGTTAGACCGGGCGATTGCCCGAACCACGTTAATCGCGCCTTCAGTTTTATGGTTACTTAGCCAAAGCCAATTATTAAAAATTTGGCTGCCTATTTGCACGTAACCAGTATCTAGAATTTTTGTATCAGGTTTTATGCTACCCGATTCAAGCCCAGCGGCAGCTGTGATTAGCTTGAAAGTGGAACCTGATGGATAGGCAGACCCTATTACCCGGTTTATAAGAGGTTTCTCTTGGTCGTTAATTAGCTTGTTGTATTGAGTCTGTGTTAAACCCTCTTCAAAAAGATTGTCGTTAAAGGAAGGGACTGATACTAAAGCTAAAATTTCGCCGGTGGTCGGGTTCATCACAACAGCAGAACCAGCTTTTGCGCCGGCGTGCTTCAACCATTTCTTTAGAGTTGTATCTACTTTTTTCTGCAAGCCTAAATCGATACTTAAAGTGACGTCCCCTCCGGCAACTGGACTAGTGGTAATCAAACTCCCAACCTTTTTACCAGTTGCATCCACTTTAAGAAGGTTGTAGCCGTCCTCCCCACGCAAAGTGTTCTCGAATGATTCTTCCACTCCAGACCTCCCAACCCTATCCCCTAGTTGGTACGGCGTGCCCGAAGGATTTCGAAGTTCTTGCTCGGAAACCTCGCTAGTGTAACCGAGGACAGCGGCTAAAATGGCTCCGTACGGGTATTTTCTCTTAGGGCTTATCTCCACTTCAACTCCCGGCAACCCACTTGTCTGAAGATTTAAAGCCACATCATGGCTCACACCGGATTTAATGGTCAAGGGGCTGTCGCTAGACCCGGTTTTAAGCTCACGAACAATTTCGGCGGTCGGTACATTAATAATCTTTGAAAGTTTTTCCAAAACTGACTCCCTACCCTTTTCTGGAAGAGCAGACCCATCTATTGCTACTCTGAAAGCCGGGACGTTTCTTGCTAAGATAGCTCCGTTTCGATCGTAAACTACCCCTCGCGGCGCGTGGTCCACTTCCACTCTGTAATGATTGCCCTCGGCTTTTCCTAAAAATTTATCTCCTTGAATAACTTGCAAGTCAAAGATTCGCGACCCCAAAACAATAAAAAGTAAGGTAAAGATAATAAAAAGGAAAGCTAGTCTCCATCTGGAAACCTCATGGAAACTATCATCTTTGTTCAAAGCAAAGAAGCTGCCTCCCGACCACTGCTCGGAATCTTTAAGCCTGTGCTTTCCCGCGGGAGTTCTCCTAGCGCCATTTTTTTCAATACCCTCGGAAAATACCGGGCCTAAATCCTTCCTCATATATATTTAAAGTAGATTAAGTTTAAAAATTTTGTTCCTACCTCCCAAAAAATTAAGCTTAAAAGAATAATAACAATTTCAATAACTTTTCTATCTGGCAAAAACCTCTTTAACAGAAGAAAAAACAACACTGCTGCCGTAAAACCCATTAAAACTACTCCAAAGTAAAAACCACTAAAGATGGCTATAAAGAAGCTTGAAGCTAATATTAAAACTAGGTTTTTGGCGACTCCTTGCCTCGAAACGAAGAATAAAGTAGCCGCCAAGGCAAAATTAATTGGCAAAATTATAATTTGGGCGGCAGATAAAACTGCAGACAGCAAAGCTTTAACTAAAGTTTTCATTTTTCCGTTAAAACAAATACGCTTGTTAAATTCTCATACAAAATAAGAGGCGTAACAACTGCTTTCTGAAAAAGTTCTTTTTGGACACTTTTAACTTGGCTTACTTTTCCAATCACCAAAGAAGACGGCAAATTATCCTCGCCCGTGGTCATTACTAGATCGCCTACTTTTAAAGTATCTCCCTGAACAACGTTTGTTAGCAAAATTTCAGCCCCAAACTGCCCTTGCACAATACCGTGGACTTTTCTGCTAGTTACAGCCGATATCTTCGTCTGGGGATCCGAAACAAGTTGCACATTAGCAGTCCTTGGTGTTGTCTGATAAATTCTGCCTAGGAGAATGTTTTGGAGTACAACTACCATTCCCTTTCTTAACCCGGACTTTTCTCCTTTATCAATCAAAAGAAGTTTATTCGACACGAATGGTGAGAGACCAATTACATCAGCAACAACTAAGTTTTCTTTTTCGGTTGGTAGTGCCCGGATTTGTTTGCGCAGGGCAGAGTTTTGTTCTTTAAGAAGGGAAATCTGCACGCTCTCGGCAGTAAGAAGCGCGGCTTCTTCGGAGAGTTTCGCGTTTTCGTCTCTCAAGTTTCCAATATCTTTTACTGTCGAGAGGGTGTTTTTGACATTTCGGCTAGCACTGTATAAGGAGATTTGAACCGGAATTGTAAAATCCTCGACAAGGCCTTTTAATGGGTTAAATAAGCCCCGCGCTTCGCCGAAGGAGATGATAGCTCCTAGGAGAAATATTATAATAAGGCTTCTGTAGCCGGGCTGCTTAAGAAACTGCCTCACGTTACCCCTGAAGTAATTTTTACTCTTTCAAGTAAGTTTATATCCTCCATTACTTTGCCGGCACCGCGAACTACAGTAGTTAATGGGTCTTCAACTAATATCGCTGGCACTTTGGTTTCACGAGCAACAAGATCGCCAAGTCCAGAAAGCAAAGAGCCGCCGCCCGTTAGGTAAATCCCTTTTTCGAAAATGTCAGACATAAGTTCTGGCGGAGTCTCTTCGATAGTGTCTTTAATAACTTGAATAACTGTGCCGATTGTATTGCTCAAGGCCTCACGAATTTCTCCAGAGCCAATTGTAATTGTAGTCGGTAAACCACTGGCAATATCGCGACCGCGCATTTGGACTCTCGCTTCTTCTCCAACTGGAAATGCGGAGCCAATATCTATTTTTATTGATTCGGCGGTTTTTTCGCCAACCAAAGCGTTGTAGCGGGCTCGGACGTAATTGACTATATCTTGATCCATCTCATCGCCGGCAACTCTTATGGATTTATTGACTACAATTCCACCCAAAGAAATTACAGCTATTTCGGTAGTGCCGCCACCGATATCTACAATCATGTTACCAGTTGCCTCTTCAATCGGAAGGTTAGCTCCAATTGCTGCCGCCATTGGTTCCTCAATTAGAAATACTTCCCTAGCTCCCGCGTTTAAAGTGGCCTCTTGAACGGCTCTACGTTCAACTTCTGTAACATCTGAAGGAATTCCGATGACAACTCTTGGTCGAGGTATCTTAGGGATGTTGGAGTCACGGTTCTCATGAACTTTATTTATGAAATGCTTCAGAATCGCCTCTGCCGCCTCTAAATCGTTTATAACGCCGTCTTTTAGTGGGCTCTGGGCGACAATTGCCGCTGGAGTTTTTCCAACCATTTTCTTCGCCTCTTCGCCAACCGCAAGAACCTGCTTAGTTTTTTTGTGAAGGGAGATGACAGTCGGCTCGCGGATCATTATTCCTTTTCCGCGCACCAAAACCAAAGTATTGGCAGTTCCGAGATCTATAGCGATGTCGTGGGAAAAAGTTCCAAAAAATTGATCAAGAATATTCACCGGCTGTCCTCCGCATTCAGTCTAACACCGCCAAAAATCATTATCAACAGGTAAATTTTTGAATAGGGTCTAAACCTACTTTACTACCACCAAAATAGATCAGAATGACGTCCTCCCCGACTGAAGTCGGGGTTGCCGACGTTTTCTCGCCCCGCCGGTCGCGAGGCTTGAAAATAAATTAAGGTTTAACTACAGTCAGACGTTTGTGCTATTATCGAAGGGTGAAAACTGGACAGCTTACGGATACTGTTATTGAATACTCCTTTTATCTTTTAATTTTCTTCGTCCCGCTTATTTGGCTGCCGGCAAATTACGAGCTTTTTGAATTCAACAAAATCACTCTTACTTATATTTTAGCCTCTGTAATTTTCGGAGCTTGGCTTCTTAAGTCTGCTGACGAACGCAAGCTTTATATAAAAAGAACGCCGCTTGATATACCAATTACTCTCTTCTTAATTGGGAATATATTAGCTACCGTGGTATCGATGGACCGGCACACTTCTTTCTTTGGTTATTACTCAAGGTTTAACGGCGGTTTGTTATCGACAGTCACTTACATTTTTCTATACTACGCATTTGTAACTCACTTCAAGAAAGAAAAGGTAACTACGTTTCTTTTAATTGGCTTTGTTTCAAGTGTTTTGGTGGCGATATACGCTGTCTTGCAGCACCCCACGCCTCTATTTAGAAATCCAGATGGAACTTTGCGTGGAATTGATGCCGGTTATTGGGCGCAGAATGCGCAGATCCGAGCTTTTTCGACTTTGGGTCAACCAAATTGGCTTGCCGCATACCTGACAATATTCTTCTTCATCGGCACCTCCCTTCTTTTTATTTTTAAAAGGTTTTGGCAAAAATTTTTAATGCTAGTTTCACTCGGGCTAATTTTTCTTGGCTTCACTTTTGCCTATTCAAGAGCGGCAACGCTTGGTCTAGCGTCAGGAGTCTCGGTTTTCTTATTCTTTTTCTTTGTTAAAAAGGCAACTTTTGTTGACAAAATTAAAACTAGGTTGCTTTTTCTTAGCAGACAACACTTTAAAGTGCCAAAGCTTGGCTCTAACTGGGTATGGCTTGCCGGAATTGTTTTGGTAGTATTAGTCGTAAATTTTTTCTTCAGCAACGCCTTTTCCAAACGCGGGTTAGCGGTTGAAGTAAATGGTACTAGTATTACTGAACTAGATATTGAAGGCAAAGATACCGGCCAAATACGCTTACTCGTTTGGAAAGGTGCTTTAGAAATTTTTAAGGATCACCCGATTTTTGGTTCCGGGGTTGAAACTTTCGACTACGCTTACTATTTTTATCGACCAGTCGCGCACAATGTTACTTCAGAATGGGATTTTTCTTATAATAAGGCTCACAATGAATATCTAAACTATCTTGCCACTACTGGTCTGGTCGGTACTATCCCCTATTTGTGGATGATTGGACTTTTCCTTTACATTGCCTTTCGGCGAGTCTACGAACAGGATTTATCCGAAAAGAAACTCTTACTAGTAACCATCCTCTCTGCATACATAAGTTACTTGGTCCAAAATTTCTTCGGCTTTTCAGTGGTGATAATTGCCATAATTTTTTATCTTGCGCCAGGCGTTTTCTTTATCTTGGAAGATATAGATCGCGGCTTATGGACAATTGCATCGGAAAAATTTTTCCCCGAACACGGCGCCTTCGGTCACTACACGCAGAGAGGATTAATTTTAATCTTAACCTTGGCTTTGGTTTTACTTACTATCAATTCTTGGATCGCCGATTTTTATTTCAAGAAAGGCATTTCTTCAACTAATGCAACCGAGGTTTATAACAACCTGCAAACTGCAGTCCGGCTGCGCCCAGACGAGCCTTTGTTTATTTCACAGCTTGCTGTGACCGAGGCTTCCCTGGCCTCAAAAGTTAGAGACAAAGATTTTGCTAAAAAACTAGTGGCGGATTCTATGAAATATATAAATAAAGCCCTTTCAATAAGCCCCAATATTGATACTTGGTTAAACAAACAAAAGGCCATGTACAACCTGATAAGTTATGACGACAAATATATAACGGGGGCTACCAAAACCGCGGAAAAAGTAGTATCGCTGGCTCCAACCGACGCTGAGATTCACTACAATCTCGCCCTCTTTTATCTTCTTGAGAACACTAAACAAGGTTTGAAAAAGGCCGATGCGCAGCTTGTAAAAGTGGTTTCCTGGCGACCAAAATATCTAGAAGCCCGCCGTCAACTAGCCAGGGATTACATCAAGGAAGGCAAAAAGGCTTTAGCTAAAGAGCAAATCGACGAGATATTAAAAAATTATCCAAATGATCCGCAAACTTTGGATTTACTAAAATCACTTAAACACTAGACATATCAAAATATAACTATGAGTATCAAAAGGAAAACTAGTGCAACAAAAACCGGTGATTTTGAGCGGGTTGGCGCTGTTCTAAAAAAGAAATTTGAGAAAGTCGGGCCGGTCTACGCCAAACATGAATTCCAAGAATACGGGATTCGGCTTTCCGAGGAACTACACGACGCCCGTCACAAAAGTTTCTACATTAAACTTTCTAAAGAAAAACCTCGGGGACTACTCGAACAAGCGAAAATCTTTGCAAAAGACTACAACACCAAATCTGTAAACCGAGGAAAACTATTCACCTGGAAGTTAAGCGAGCTCGAAAAACAAAAATCTTCCTAAGAGAACCATCCTGAGCTTGTCGAAGGATGGTCTGCTTAGGAAGCAAGGCGAATGCTAAATATATTTCTAGATTCGCCTTATCCCCTACAGTTAGTAACTTAGACTAATGTAGGAAATTAGGCAGTTTCGTTATCTTGACCAAGTTTCACGGACATGATACTGAAGTCGGATCTTCTCTAAAGCAGTCCGCAAGTCCTTCTCGATGCGCTGGGTATCATAGTCACCAATCGATATCTGCCGGAAGAAGCTCCAAAGAGTCATGCTAACTTTAGCGTCCTCATATGCAGCAACTTCCAAAACCAGTGTACACCCAGCCAAGCGGAAGTAAATTGCCCAGCGGTGACCATCAAAATGAGATGGCCCGTTATAGGTAAGTCCATCTTCGACCAACCAGATTGGATGCTCCTTGTTTAGCTTATCAAGGATCGCTACCAATCTGCGAAACCGCCGCCACAATATCTTCTTCGCTCTCCAGTTCATTTCGACTCGTAGGGTCAGTTCTTGGCTCATCAACTGAGACCAAATTGTCTTCTCCACAATTTTCAATTTTCTCACCTCCTTTCTAGCAAAAGTGCAACCTCCCGTTGGTTGTACTTTTCCCTAAACAAACGAACTTTCATTTGTTTAGGGATTGAGGCGAAAAATTGCTTCTTCGCCTCTATTGTCGGACAGATCGTTCTGCTCTACGGCCTCCTTAGACTCAGAACGACGTCGTAGGGATAGCCAAGCTCATCTTTAATCCGTTGCCGGATCTCTTCGTCGGTTGAGGAGCTTTGGATTATCTCCTTGACAGTGTCGTTGACCTCCTGATCGCTCATCCTTTTATAGTTTTTCACCATTCCCTCCTCTCCTTTGGTACACTAAAAACTGCGCCTCTTGCCGATTGTAATCTAAATCTATCTTTCGGTTAAGTCAAGCCCTTCCCGAAAGTATTTTAGTATCGCTTCACGCCTCTCCTGCAACGGAAGATGAAGGAAACCCTCATCGCTTGCGTGAGCAGGCGGAATGAACTCTGGAACCTCCGGGTCGTTTGGGTATTCGATCCCAAACTCTCCCCGCCACCCCACCCCGTCGTGTGTCACTGGTCCGACAAATGTTCCGTAAACAGTGACGAAAACAGTGACGTGAATGAGACGCCACGACTTCCTAGTTACTGAACTGTCTCTGACGTAGCAGAAAATCGCGCCTACGACAGGTTGTTCTGGCAAACGGCTTGACACTACAACTTTTGGCTCTTTGGAACCAGCCTCTGGCGGCAATATCGATGTCACCTTCCTTGGTAACCCCAGCAGCTCCATAAGACGGAAATAGGCATACAATGCCATACTCGTCTTTTCGAATATATTAATCTTCTCTGCCAATTCTTCTCTCCTTCTGCCCCAACGGGCCCTAAACTCACCAACTGGATGGAGTCCCATGTTGATGGCGAGGATACTTTAGCAGAAATTTGGGTGGATGTCAAGACTATAAGCCACTCGTATCTGATATTTCCTACCGGAAATCAGCTACTGCGTGTCTTGCGTTCAAGAATAGCCTGACGGCTATTATCTTGAACTAGGGATCTTTTAACTCGTACTAGAAATTAATTTCTGTCTAAAGCTGCTCATATCTTGCGGTTGAGCAATAGCTAGCACTTAGATTTATCGCAAAGCGCGAAGCGATTTATTGTTCTCAATCTAGAGCCACCTGCATCTTAATGCCTGACTAGGGTCCTAAAAAACCTGCGTTCTTCTAACTAAGGGCGCTAGCATCTTGTACTAGCAACTTCTGCCTAGCTAAGGGTTCTAACTATAGCCGCACTTGCTTTATTTGGAAGTCTATTTATAATATCCTCAATGATTTTAAAAGTTACTAAGAGCACTTACAGGGTTTGGAAAGAAAAATTCAAAAACGTCCCGAGCGTGGATCCTGCTACCAAAAAACTTGTCGCCGACATGAAAGAAACTTTGGATTTTACTGGCGGTGTTGGGCTCGCCGCTCCTCAAGTCGGGGCTTCCGTACGAGTCTTTATTGCCAAGTATGCCAAACTTAAGGAAGTTTTTATAAATCCCAGGATTGTTACCAAATCCAAAGAAACTAATGAAGGCGAAGAAGGTTGTCTATCTGTTCCCGGCTTCCGCGGTTTGGTGCAACGCGCAAACGAAGTAGTGATAGAATATTTGGACGGCAAAGGGCGGAAAAAACAAGCTACTTTAACTGGTTTTTACGCCCGGATAATTCAACATGAGTATGACCATCTAAATTCTACCTTTTACATCAATAGGATCAAGGACAAAGAGAAAATCATACAATTTTCTCCAGTTAGGATCGTTTTCTTTGGCACTCCAGAATTCGGAGCGACAATTTTGAAAAGTATTATCGGCCAGGCAACCGTTGGCGAATACGAAGTTCCGTTAGTGGTAACCTCTCCGGACCAGCCGGTTGGTCGCGGCCGCGAGATAAAACCATCCGCCGTCAAAGAAATGGCAAGGCAGTTTAGCGTTCCAGCCGTTGAACCGGAAAACTTATCTGGGAAAAAAATAATCAAAGCTTTAAAAGATGAAAAACCAGACGTATTTGTAGTTGCGTCGTACGGCCAGATATTGCCTAAAGAAATCTTAAATATTCCAAAACACGGCTGCATAAATGTTCACGCCTCCCTACTTCCAAAGTATCGTGGCGCCTCGCCAATACAGGCGGCAATCCTAAACAAAGAAAAATCTACTGGCGTCACCATTATGCTGATGAATGAAGGGTTAGATGAGGGCGATGTGTTGGCCCAGGCAAAAATCAAAATTAGCGAAAAAGACACCGCAGTCAATTTGGAAACAAAAATCGCTCGCGTATCCGCCGAACTGCTCCACCAAGTAGTGCATCTTTGGATAGCGGGACGTATCAAACCTCGTCGTCAATTTCCGTCCAAAGCAACTTACACGCAAAGATTGACGAAAGATTCTGGGTTTATCGACTGGAAAAAACCGCCGAAGAACTTAGAGGCAATGATTCGCGCCTATTTCCCCTGGCCAGGAGTGTGGACAAATTATAACGGCAAAATTTTAAAACTTTTGCCAGGGAAAATGGTGCAACTCGAAGGCAAACAAAAAATTTCTTTAAAGGATTTCAAATCCGGCCACAAAGACTTTAACTTAGATTGGTAGGAAAAAATGATAATTCGGCAAAAAAGTTTCTCTTATTTTCTTGATCCCGAAGAGAAAGTAACTTTAAGATCAAGGTTTGTTACCAAGGGTGGAAAAATTGAGAAATTTGCTGTACAATTGGAATTTGAAGATAGAGTTTTATTGAGACTTGATAATGCTCATGGTTACGTGCACCAACACACTTTCCTGCCAAAAGAGGTTGAGGTGCGAAAATTGAAATTCGAAGGTAATACGCAAGCGTATAATTATTGTTATCGATATATAAAATCAAATTGGAAACTGTTAATAGAAACTTTTAGGAGAAACTTATGAGAAACAACGATGTTATAGAAAAAAATTTAGAACAACACTCTCTTTTCATGCAGTACGCCTTGGAGCACCCAGAAATTCTGGAAAAAATTCCAGAGGGTGCTGAAGTTATATTCATTCCAGAAAATGACCCTCAATTAGCAAAAGTAAACCTAAATTCCGGTAGGGAAAAAGCTGCGAAAGGTAAAAAAATCGTTTACGTAAAGGTAAAAGTTACTCCCGAAACCCGAACAGTCCTTGTACCCCAATTAGAAGTTACTTCCTCCTAAAGAAAAACGACCCGTTTCCGAGTCGTTTTCCCTCCTAAGAAAGCCTCTTTGAGATTTGCTTAGGGATTGACCAGAGGTTGCAGTTGAGTTTCCTCAAAAGCTTCCTCTGGTCGCTCCTTCCTCCTGTTCTGTTATCTGCTATGTTTGGCTCTGCCGACGGGCGGTGACGCAGATGGTCTCGGTGCAGTGCTGCTCGAGGCCGTCGTGCATCTGAACGCCGACAATGTGAGCGTACTCCGACGGATACATTGCTTCAAATGCGTCCTGGTCGGGGTCGGAACACTCCACAGCCTGAAGCTCTGCCTGAATGGCTCGGCGGACGGACGGCGGCGTGTCTGAGGCGGTCAGCCTGGCGGTGTTGAAGTCTCCTTCCTCGGGAGCCCTATCACCAGTAATCTGCTTGAGCCTCTCCTCATAGGTTGCCATTGCGTTTCTCCTTCCCTCGCTTAGGCGAGACTACTTCCTTATGATTGCCCACCTAGTTACAAACATTATAACCAGATTGGCAACCACAAGTGGAGATAACAACAGAACTTAATTGAAAAAGAGCTTAAAGAGCACGAATTGCTTCACGCTCTTCCAAAATACCAAAAAAGGCACCTGGTAACTGGCTTTATGTCTAATTCTTCAGGGCATTACTGCAATGACAGTTCGTTTAAACATCGAAACCAGTTACAAAGTGCCTCAGGGAAGCTAAAAAACTTCCTTACTTGGTAACCTTTATCTATTTTCAAAGAACATAATGTATTATAACATAAAAACGGCTGTTTGTCAAATCCTATAGGACTCTCATGTTTGATATCTCCTGTTGGAGATCAAAAATTGCGGATCCTGCGTTCAAGCATAGTCTGACGACTATTTGCTTGAACTAGGGATAAAAGTCAAGTTTTGGGGTGATTTTCAAGCTCTGGCGATTGGGACGGGGAACGTCATTTTGTAGCTTCGGCGGGTTCTTTCTCAGGGGCCTCTTCTTTTTTGGAAACTTCTTTTTTAGAATCGGCTTTTTCGGACACGGCTTTTTCAATTGCTTCGGACAAAGTAGAAGTTTTTTTCTCCTTACTTGTCACCACAACTTCTCCACTTTTTTCTTTCGGAAGGCTTACAAATTCTGCCGGTTTTTTCGCCAGCAAAGCCGCTGCCTCTTCCTTCACAATCCTCAGACATTTTGTACAAAGGGAAAAACTTCTGTGTCTACCGGCAATAGAAAGCGTAGTCTTATGAAGATTTGGATAGCTTCTCTTTTTTGTTCGCCGGTGAGAATGCGAAACATTCATGCCCACCTGCAAACCTTTTCCGCAACGGTCACATCGGTTCATAATTGTTACTTGTCACCTATAACTTATTACTGATAGACTATACCAGAGCCGTCAACCCGGCAGATATGTCCGATTTTATTTCAACCCAAAATCCAATAACAATTTTTGTCGCCGTTAGTCTCTTTATTGCTACAATTGCCGCTCTGGTTAGCGTCCATGAGGCTTCTCACGCTTGGATGGCGAACAAGCTGGGAGACCCAACGGCAAGGTATCAGGGCAGAATCAGCCTTAACCCTCTTGTTCACATTGACCCCTTAGGGACGGTGATACTTCCTCTTATCTTGATAGTCACTAGTGTAGTTACTCACAGTCCGCTTTTTCTATTCGGTTGGGCTAAACCAACCCCTTTCAACCCTTGGAATTTAAAAAACCCACGGCGCGACGCCGCCTTAATTTCCTTCGCCGGCCCAGTCTCCAACTTTATTCTGGCGGCAATATTGGCGGTAGTTTATCGCCTCTTTGGAGGTTTCAACGAACTTTTAGCGAGCTACTTTCAATTTTTGGTGTATCTGTCTTTGGTGCTTGGTATCTTCAACTTAATACCAATTGCGCCTCTTGATGGGTTTAAAGTCGTCGCGGGTGTACTTCCAAGGGATCTAGCGGCTCGTTGGCAAGAGTTGGAAAGTATTGGCCCATTTTTACTAATCGCCTTAATTTTTCTAGGCGGTCCCCTGATACAGCCGATTATTAGTTTTATTCTCGGTTTCTTTTTGAAAATTTTAATTGGTTAGCCAAGTAAGACTTCGCTAGCTTGGCTCTTGCACAAGGGTGTTAATTTCTCTATAATGGTCTTGCAGCAGGTGTTGATGGCGTAGCCGCCACCAGCAAATTTTTGCACCCTACTTTGAAGGAAAAGGATGTTGGTTGTTTCTCCTTCTATTTTAAGATACTCGGGGCTAGTCCGAAGTGCTGGATATGCTTTGGCTATCTGGCCAGGATACCCACTTTAAGTCTCTCGGGGAACGTTACCTACATCTACCTCAAAGCAGGGTGGGAATAATTATTAACTCAGTAAAGGTTTGGTGAAAAACCCATCCTGAGCTTGTCGAACGGATGGGTTTTTCGTTATCACAGTGCTGTAAATTCAATTACGAAGGTGTTGGACCCGTCGGGATTTTTAACTGCTCCTGCCCCGACATCAATCTCATCAACTTCCCAGTTTGAAAGAATAACGTCCATATGTCCTGGACTATTGGTCCAATCGCTAATAGCCTGATCAAATGCAGTACTATCAGAATTCCAATTTCGCTCGATTACCTCACCCCATCCATTCGTAGTAATTCCACAATCAGTCAACGCTGTCTGCCCTGACCTTCCATCTGGACGAGTATGACTGAAAAGGATATCGGCTTCGTGAGCTCTGGTTCTTGCCGCTTGAACCATAAGCGGCTTTATAACTATGGTCTGTGAAAGACCTTGAGAACTCCTAGTTTCCTGAACCCATTGGTGAAGTGCGTCTTGCCAGGAGGCTTCGGTTGCAGTCGCGGCAGTTGAATTTGAGGTAACGGTTCCTTTGTAATAAAGTCGCAAGTGGTCTCCCGACGGAGAATAGACGTAAAAATCATACGGAGTCGAGGAATTAAGATCTACGAAAGTGTTTGAGGTTCCCGAAAGATTAAAGACCTCGCCGCCAACATTTGTATTTGTACCGGAGTTAGTTAAAAGAACACTGTAATTCGCTACGCCATTGCATGGCCCGCTTTTAAACGTCCCCTGCTGAAGTTTCGTTTTCGAACAATCCGGCCAGCAAACAACCCAACTATAATTACGATTTGGGTAAAGATTCGTTAGGGTTGTGGAAGTACCACTAACCTGTCTAGGTGTACCGGCAACCACACAAAATGTGCCGCAATCATTATCAAAAGCAACCACCGCGTAACTAATTCCTGTCCAAGAAAAGCTTACCTTGCCGGTTGAATCCGAAACTGCGTTTCCGGTAGCGTAATAATTATTCGTACCGCCACACCCTGGTAAACAAACCTCCCACTTGTAAGAGAGTCCAGCTGGCTGGTTCGAAAGTACATAACTTTTGCTAGTTGTGGTTGTAATAACAAAGGGGATTTGCGAAGTGGCCGAGCATATAAAGCCGTACTTCTGAACAACCGATAAGACGTCCGCAATTGTTATCATGCCGTCGGCATTCAAATCGTATCTTTTGGAATAAGATGATTCTCCCTGCACCGCACCAACTTTCGCTATTACTGTCTGAATATCCGCGGATGTAATTTTTTTATCTTTGTTAAAATCAGCTGGCCAAGAATCCTCCCCGACATCAGAACAATTATCATTCGGTAACGTACCAATAAAATTCTCGGCTTGATTTGTATAACCATCTTTATCAGAATCAAGGGATGTTGGGTAATAAATTCGGACAGCGTAACTAACTGGATTCCAATTTATGGTTTTAGAGACAGAACACCCCGAAGTTGCTGACCAACTTGCCGTACCTTGAGCAAAATCACAACCAGCAGCTAAAGTTTTTAAATGGTTTCCCTAGGATTTATATTTAACTCCCCAAACTGTTAAGGGAATTAATACCAAAATAAAGACGGTGATTAAAAGAGTTAGCTGCTTTCTTAGAGAAAGAGATTCTAGAAGCTCAATCGGCTTTAGGATAATCTTTTCGATTTGCGAAGAGTTTGGCAGGGCAGGCATTAATTAAATTTTAAGCTTGCAGAGAATGTCTGTCAAATATTAGGTGTGGCAGGCGCGGAGGGAATCGAACCCACGACCTCTGGTTTTGGAGACCAGCGTTCTACCACTGAACTACACGCCTACAATAACCCAAGGATTGGGCACAGGATTCGATAGTATGGAAGATACTATTTTGTTTCTTTGTGTTCAGTCACTTTTTTACAATGCTTGCAAAACTTCTTAGTGATAAGTCGATCCGGATCGTTAATCTTACTTTTTTCCGTGACGTAGTTTTGGTTTTTGCAAACGGTACATTGTAATGTAACTATAATCCTTTTACCTTTTTTAGCCATAGTTTAAACTCCTTTATCAGTGAGCAGAACAAAGTGCTAATTATTGATATATTAATTTATTCAACAATCTATCTGGAGCCGACGGTGGGAATTGAACCCACGACCTAACCCTTACCAAGGGTTCGCTCTGCCACTGAGCCACGTCGGCAGGTTGAAACTGTGCTCTTAGCCCGATTAAATCGGGCGCAGCACGCTTTTAGCGGGCTACCACTGAGCCATCCGGGCATGGTGCCGAGGGTAGGGTTCGAACCTACGTAGCCACAAGGGCGCTTGTTTTACAGACAAGTGCGTTTGACCACTCCGCCACCTCGGCGTGTTGGACTGGAGCCGATCGTCGGATTCGAACCGACAACCTGCTGTTTAGAGCATGCCGACTCCGTGGAGCCGAGGAAGGGATTCGAACCCTTAACCTGCGGTTTACAAAACCGCTGCTCTACCGTTGAGCCACCTCGGCATGCTGCACCCCAACAAGTCGGGGCTAAAAACCGCTGCTCTTAGACCACAGGTCGCAGCACGCTTTTAGCGGGCTACCACTGAGCTAAGTCGGCAACTGAATGTTTCCAGCTTACCAAAACCCAGGCATTATATCAAAAACACTCTAAGGCTTCAAGCTTAGTTTCTTTTATCTACTAACCCCATAGTTTGACTTGCTCGTTATTTTATGCTATACTCCATCTCGTCTGCAGTGGACGAAAGGGCCACGGGACAAGGAGGTGGAACAATGCGCGACATCCACGTTTAGAACTGGACGAAGGGCGAGCGCACCATGCCCATAACCCCTGAGGGAATGGCCGAAGCCATCGAGTTCTTTCTCGACGACGGCTTCAACCTGGCCATCACCCCCACCGATAAGGGGCAAGCGGGTCCTTGGATGCAGATCGGACGCGATCGAGAAAGCGGTCGACTTTCGGTCTTCATCTACACAGCCGGAGGCAATCCCGCAGCAATGGCCTCCATTGAGCTGGTTGATTCCTCATGAATTAACCAGCTCCCAAATCCCCTTTACACTATTCCCCTTCTATGCTAGAATCAGGGCCGTTTAAATTTAATGAGACTCATAAAAGGCGTTGTAAAATATTTCCAACAAGTTCGTCAGGAAACTTTAAAAGTAACCTGGCCGACCCGAGAGCAGACCATTAGGATGACTGCTCTTGTTATAATAGTAAGTGTTGCCCTTGGCGCCCTTATGGGCGGTCTGGATTACGTTCTTGCTAAAGTTATTAGCGCCGTGTTGCAAAGAACCGTTTAACTTAAGATGGCTAAAAAAACAAAAACTTCTGAAAAAGAAAATAAAAAAGAAGAGAAAATTCAAGAACCTGCTGAAGTGGTTAAGGAACCCGCCAAAACGAAACCTTCAAAGGGCCGATGGTACGTAGTGCATACGTATGCGGGCCATGAAAATAAGGTAGCGGCGACCCTTAACCAGAAGATAAAGGCTTCCAACCTTGGCGATAAGATTTTTGACGTACTAGTACCAACCCAAGAAAAAATTGAAATTCGCGAAGGTAAAAAGTACACTATTAAAGAAAAGATCTTTCCAGGCTACATTTTAGTAAATATGGACTTGGACAATCTTTCTTGGTATTCTGTCCGCTCTACTGCCGGAGTGACTGGTTTTGTCGGAATTGGCAATAAACCGACTCCTCTTGAAGAAAAAGAAGTCGAAACCATTCAGCAGTTTTCTAAGCTGGAAGCGCCCACTTACAAAGCAAGTTTTTCAATTGCTGAAGCGGTAAAAATTATTGATGGGCCTTTTGCCGACTTCATCGGCTCAGTTGATGAAATAAATGAAGAAAAAGGAAAGATAAAAGTTTTGGTTTCAATTTTTGGTCGAGAAACACCGGTAGAATTAGATTTTTTACAAGTCTCAAAGTTGTAAATGAGAGACTACCGAATTATAATTTCGAGACCAAAAACTAGCTCAAGCGAAGCGGGGCGTCTATTTGGTCGAGAAACACCGGTAGAACTAGACTTTCTACAGGTATCTAAACTCTAGTCAGTATTTAGTATATGGTATCTAGTATATTGTATCAAGCGATTTATACCAAATACAAAATACCAGATACAAAATACAAAATTTAAGAATGGCTAAAAAAGATAAGCAAAGCTTGCATTTTTGTCCTAGAAATTGTAGAAGGTTAAAACGATGGCCAAAAAAGTAAAAACGTTGATTAAACTGAATATTCCTGCTGGTGAGGCTACTCCTGGTCAGCCAATTGGTCCAGCGCTTGGTCAACATGGTTTGCCGATCATGGATTTCGTTAAAGCTTTCAATGAAAAGACCGCGGACCAAAAAGGTGACGTGTTGCCAGTGGTAATAACCGCCTACGAAGATAGAACTTTCTCTTTTATAACTAAGAAACCACCGGTTGCCGAATCCATAAAGAAAGCTTTAGGCCTTGAAAAAGGCTCCGGCGTCCCACAAAGGGACAAGGTGGGCAAGATAACAAAAGACCAAGTTAAAAAAATAGCCGAGAACAAAATGGAAGATTTAAACGCAAAGACTGTGGAAGCCGCAATGAATATCGTTGCCGGAACCGCAAAAAGTATGGGAGTCGACGTAGAATGAGTTTATTTTTTGGGGCTCCCAAATTTGTCAAAATTTGGGGTGGAGGTTATGGGTAGACCAAGAATTAAAGTAATTGAAACAGCTCTAGAACCTAAAGCCGCTGAAAAGCTGGAAGAGAAAAAGCTGGAAATTTCAGAAGAGGCCAACAAAAAAGTTGTTAAACAGGCTAAGGCTGCAAAGAAAAATAAAGAAACAAAACCAAAGGTTCGAAGTAAGCGTTATGGTACAGCCCATGATTTAATTGACAAAACAAAAGACTACCCTATTAACGAAGCAATAGAGCTCATTAAGAAAACCTCAACTGTAAAATTTGATTCAAGCCTTGAAGTGCACATTAATTTAAATGTTGACACTAGTAAATCCGACCAATTGATTAGAAAATCAATCAATTTGCCCTTTGGTAGCGGTAAAACTATTAGAGTGCTAGTTTTTGGTTTGGACTCTAAACAATCAAAGGATTCGGCAGTAGTGGCCGGAAGTGATAAAACGATAGACGAAATTGAAAAAGGCAAGGTAGATTTTGATAAAATAGTCTCAACTCCGGATTGGATGCCAAAACTTACTAAGGTGGCTAAAGTGCTCGGTCCAAAAGGCCTGATGCCAAATCCAAAATCCGGCACTATCACTGAAAACCCAGCTAAACTTTTGGAGGACCTTAAAGGCGGTCTGATCGAAGTGAAAGTTGAAAAAGAACCTATTATTCACGCAACTACCGGCAAAATTTCCTTACCGGACGAAAAGCTTGCCGAAAATGTAAAAACTCTGGTTTCCGAAATTCAAAAAGCAAAGCCAGAAAGCTTAAAGAAACCGCTGATCAAATCCGTCTACCTCTCCTCATCGATGGGACCTTCGGTTAAACTAGAAGTCTCCTCTCTTAGTCAAAACCCTTGACAACCTGTAGAACTTAATTTATACTCCCCTTCGTACCGAAGACAGCTAGCATTTGCATAAGTCTAGCCGAGGACAGCTTAAGTAAAAAGTATAAAGTTAAAAGTAAAAATTTTTGACTTTTTCATTTTGAATTTTGACTTAAACAGCCTCGCTTCGGTGGGGTTTTTGCGTTTTAAGGAGTAACTAATGGAAAACGAAGTAAAAAAGTCGCGAGCGCGAATTAAAAAAGAAGAAACAGTTGCAACTTTGGTTGAAAAGCTAGGGAGGGCAACCAGCATTGTTCTGGCCGATTACCAAGGTCTCTCGGCTTCTACTCTTTCCGAAGTAAAAAACCAACTTGAAAAAGAGGGAGCGGAGCTAACTGTTGCCAAGAACACTCTTCTATCTCTGGCAACGAAGCAAGCGGGAATAGAAGTACCCGAGGAGGCCCTGAAAGGCCCAACAGCTGCAGTCTTGGCCTATGATGACCCAATTACACCAATTAAGGATTTGGCCAAGTTTCAAAAGCAGTACGAAAAACCTCTGCCAAAGATTGGATTTTTAGGAAGTGAGCTTCTCTCAGTAGAGAAAATTAGAGAGCTCGCCCTCTTGCCAAGCAAACAAGAACTACAAGCAAAAGTTGTTGGCTCTATTAGCTCCCCTATCTACGGAATTGTCGGGGTGCTCGGGGCGAACTTGAGAAACTTAGTTTATGCCTTGGACCAAATTGCTAAAAGTAAAGGAAATCCAAATGCTTAAATCACATAATTCTGAATTTATATTGAAGGGAGGTGCTAGTTAATTTTATGAACGACGACGAAAAGAATCCGTCAGCTGACGGAGAAGAAAAATCTGAAGGAGCAAGTCAAGAATCTTCTGAATCAAAGCCTGAAAACGAAGAGGTCGAAAAAGAGGTATCCGAAGAGGAAAAGGCTGAAGAAAAAGCAGTTGAGGAAAAGGCAATAGAAGAGACAAAAGAAACCGAAGTTAAAGAAGAGGAAAAAAAGGAAGAACCTAAAGCCGAACAGCCAAAATCTGAGGAACCAAAGAAAGAAGTTAAAGTTTCGGGAAAACTCTCTGACATTATCAAAGATATCGAATCTCTATCCGTTTTGGAATTGACCGACCTAGTTAAAGCTTTGGAACAAAAATTTGGCGTTACTGCGGCTGCTCCTATGGCCGTGGCTGCTCCAACCGGCGGTACCGGGGCTGGCGAAGAAGCCGCTGAAGAACAAACCACCTTTAATGTTGTTCTTGCCGAGGCAGGCGCAAATAAAATTGGGGTAATTAAAGCAGTCCGCGAAGTTGTCCCAACTCTTGGTTTGAAAGAAGCAAAAGACTTGGTAGAGGCAGCCCCCAAACCAGTGGTTGAGGGGGTGAATAAAGAGACAGCCAACGAAGCTAAAAGCAAACTCGAGGCAGCAGGAGCCAAGGTTGAATTACAGTAATACTGTTTACGCAGTTGCGTTTCCTTGCGTCGATTTCATCGACTAAAAGAAACCGCCCAGGAAGCAAAGTCTGAATTAGAAGCCGCAGGTGCGAAAGTTGAATTACAATAGACTTACTTAACTACCACAGTCCCGTAGAACTTTAGAGGGTTGAGGTGATCATGGTAGGTAAAGGTACCGGATTTATTGAAGGTAAAGCTAAATGATTTCCCATTAGTTAGTGGATCACTGAAAAGACCTTTCAGCTTATCGTGGTTTGGATGGGGGTCAGAAGCCACCTGGTGAGGTAAGCTGTCCGTGTTAGTCCAGACAACTACTGTTCCCTTCTTTACCGCTATGGTAGCCGGAACAAAACCGGCTCGGGTTATTTCTACAGTGGCGCTGTATAGAACCTTATTTTCTGGACTTTGCGTAGCAACGGTGTTTTCTTTATTTTTCTTCAAATTATTGCCCACCACATAGGCCCCAGCAATTATCACTGCTGCTACGACAATCGAGACCAGTATAATAATTGTGTTTCGCTTATTAGTCATCTTTGCCTACTTATTTCCAGCTAGTTGTAAAGAGAAGTTTACAGCGGTGGTAGTGTTGACCAATACACTTGCCACCTTTACTTGTTTCTTATAACCAGATGCACTGGTAGTAACATTGTAACTTCCCACCGAAGGCTGGATTGCATAAAAACCAGAACTGTTTGTGGTTGCCGATCCCACAAGCAAGGAATTACCTTTAGAACTAGCAACTGTAACTTTGATAATAGCACCTACAATTGGTGCGCCGGTAGAAGCACTCGTGACTTGGCCGGATAGTGTTCCGACTGTTGGCAGGGCAAGCGTCGTCGCTGAGGCACTATTTGAGGCTCCGGAAACATTACCGGCCGCATCACGTGCCTTAACAAAGTAAGTATAGGTTGTTGAGGCAGCAAGCCCGGTATCTCCAAAACTGGTTGTCGAAACTGTAGTAATTTTACTGTTGTTTCTATACACATCGTAGCTGGTCACGCCTACGTTATCCGTACTGGTCGTCCAGGAAAGATTTATCTGGCTATAACTTACTGCCGCAGCTACTAAATTAGTCGGCGTCGTTGGCGCTTGGGTGTCTGGAACGGCTGGTGTGGTTGTTGTAGCGGTGTTAGAAGACCCTGAGTTGTTACCTGCAGCATCAGCAGCTATTACTTGGTAGTTGTAGGTTGTAGAGGCATTTACGCTAGTATCAGTGTAGCTATTTGTCGTAGATGAAGCAATTGTAATCCCATTTCTAACTACCCAATATTTTGCTATTCCCACATTATCCGTAGAAGCATTCCAAGACAAACTCACTTTATTGTAGGCAACTGCTGTGGCAGTCAAACCTGTTGGAGTGCTTGGTGGTTGAGTATCTGAAATTGGTGGGGCAGTTATCAACCTACCTGTCCTTGCGGCATCATGGCCAAACATAGGCCATTCATATTGGGCAGGGTTCGCGCCTGCTGTGGGAATTGTCCAAACAACCAATATTCCAGGGCGAACAACATCGTCAGGCGGAATGTGGTATCCAATAACTTCCATTTTCCCGTCGTTATCTAAATCCGCGACCAGCATTGGCCTTAAGAATTGCGGAACTGGTCCTTTTCTCCAATATGCAGAGCCATCATCATTCACAATAACTGCATCCGGATATGAGTCAGATGGGTATGGACTAAGGGAACAACAATAACCATTTGCCGTATACTCTAATTTACCATCGCCATCAATATCGCTTACCGAAGTTCCACCAGTTCCACCCATCTTATACTTCGTAAATACACCGGAAGCATTATCGTAAATAATCACATAGTAGAGAAAACCACCAACTATTTCATCTTTACCGTCGCCATTTATGTCCACTAAATCCGGCGCGTGGCGAGGTTGAGTTAGATACCATAAATAATCATCATAGGTGCCGGAAGTCTTCGGCGCGGTTTTCGGAAATCCCCAAACCAAACTGCCGTCTTTTTTCCAGGCAAACCACCAAGCAGGACAAGTTGGGCATTGCCATTGAGCGCCGCCAAATGCTACTAATTCCAGCTTGCCGTCGCCGTCAATGTCGCCAAACCCGAGATTGTCCTTAAAATCAATGGGCAAAGGTCCTGTGGTGGTGTTTTGATTAGGCGAGGTGTAAGGCCAACTAGGTAAAAAGTTGCCCGCATTGTCTAATAGATAAACTCTGTTGAGAAAACCTAAGGCCATTTCTGGTTTGCCGTCGCCGTCCATATCGGCTATGGAAAAAGAAGTGAAATAAGGAAAGACGTTCTCTTTAGAAAGCACAATGTCTTTTGGGAAGCCGGCAAGTTCTTCGCCGCTGGATTGATAGGCATGCAGAATATAGTGCCGGCCACTACCATCACCGTAGGTCCAATCTTGCAAGGCAATGATTTCTTTTTTGCCATCACCATTTAAATCGGCAATGGTCGGAGAGTGATAGTACCATGCAAAATGCCCGTATTGAGGCCAGCCCGGCATAACAGAACCGTCGCTCTTAAATACCCAAATAGGAGAGGAGAAAAGCATGCTTCCACCTCCAGCACCAGATTGCACCACAATTTCCTGTCTGCCATCGCCGTCTAAATCCGCCACGTTGACCGCTCCACCAAAAAAACCTTGGCTAGTTGCGTCTATAGCCACTGGGAAGCCCGGGAAATTGCTGCCGTCTTTTCTAAATACATAAACTTTATTCTGAACCGCCACAATTATTTCTTTTTTGCCGTCGCCGTCAAGGTCAGCTACAGCCGGCATAGCTTGCGATAATCCTCCACCACCCCCAACCGGATCCTGTTCAATGATTTTTGGCCAGCCGTTTAGTACGTCTTTATCAAGCAGCACCGCGCTAACAACAGATTCATTTGAAAGTGTGGAGTAAACCGTTAAGCGCAGCGAGTATTGCTGGTTGGGGGTTAAGGAAGATGTATCCCAGGTGCCCAACTGGCTATTAGTGACCGGCTGAGTGCCGCCATTGGCAAGGGTAATGCCAGCCGTTGACCAAGAGGTTGGAGCAGAACCGGCACCCCATTCCAATTTGTAATTGGAAAACACCACTCCGTTTTTGGTAACTGCCGCGCCAAATACGGCAGTATTTCCCAAGGTCACTAAAGAATATGGGGAAGAAATAACTGCTTCTAAGTTGTCTATTAAAATATCATGAATTTGGAATTGATAGATTTTACCATTGGTATCCGTAGCAGTGACCCTGATAATATTTAAGCCGTCAGGAATAGTTTTCGGGTCAATAGTCGCAAGCGGACCATTAATAACTTGCGTTGTTGAATTGGCGACTGCAATCCAACTCGTTGGCTGTCGGCCAATGCCAACTTCCACTTTATAACTCTTGAAGTTGGGGCCTGGTATGCTGCCTACAATAGTTATAACACCGGTTGCCAATGTGCGGCTGCTCGGGCTTGTTATTATGGGCGAGAGGGGTTTGGTATCAGCTAAAGCAATAGAACCGCTTGCGCTAATCCTGCCATAGCCAAAGTCCTTGTCCTTTCCAACTGCGCCTAAATCGGTTGCGCCACTACGTATTATCTGCCGCACTTCTTCATTGGTTAATGAAGGATTTTTGGACAAAATCAATGCTGCCAGTCCTGCCACGTGAGGCGTTGCCATGGATGTCCCTGAAACGCGGCAGTAGTTTGTCCCGACAGTGTTGCTTACTCCGCACATACCATTGATTGAAGCCCTCGTAGATAAGATATCAACACCGGGTGCAGCCACATCTATTTTTTCGCCCCAGTTTGAGAATGAAGCTTTCAAGTCGTTTGAGTCAGAAGCTGCGACGCTAATCGCGTAGTCTGCAGATGCTGGCGAAAAGTCAAGTGCATCACCGTTATTATTCCCCGCGGCAACAACAGTAATCATTCCCCTATCATGTTCGTACTGGACGGCATCGTCCATTGCAACGCTGTTGCAGCCGCAGCCCCAGCTATTCGAGGATACCCTGGCGCCCATGTCGGCAGCATACTGCATAGCTTTAATGCCGGAGTCCAAAGAACCAGAGCCTCCAGCGCTCAGGAATTTCAGTGCCATTATTTTTACGTTCCAGTTAACGCCAACCACACCCAAGCCATTGTTGCCAACTGCACCAATGGTTCCTACAGTATGGGTGCCATGGCCATGATCATCCATAGGGTCGTTATCACTATTGGCAAAGTCCCAACCCAAATAGTCATCAACATAGCCATTGCTGTCGTCGTCTTTATTGTTGCCGGGAATTTCTTTGGTGTTAACCCACATATTGCTCGCTATATCCTGGTGGTTTCTGTCAACTCCTGTATCAATGCCAGCCACAACTATGTTCGCTGATCCTGTAGCTTGATTCCAAGCTGTTTCTGTACTTATCTTTTTCATTCCCCACATATCTGGATAGGTTTGACCCCACGAGCCGGTTGAGGAATAATATGGATCATTGGGAACTACAAACACCTCAACAGTATAATTTAAATCTACCGCTTCAATATTTGGATCTATCTTAAGTTTGGAGATAACCTTCTGTAAGTCCATTACAGATTGAGGGTTTGCTCTTGTCGATTTAGCGTTGGGGCTGGTTTTTCCGGTTTGGATAATTGATAAAGCCTTATTAAGTCTGCCTACAGCTTTCTCTTTTGGCGCATCCAGTGTCAGCTTATACCAGGAGAAAAGGTCGTGATCGGAACTTGAGTTTCTACCTACTTTGGCGACTCTTTTAAATCCTTTTCCATGGTTTTCCTTAAAGATGTTGTTTAATGATTCTATGCCGACATCCTGCGCATTGCCTTCTTTTACCTTTCCACGAGCATCTTTTTTTATTTTTATTAGAAGTTCGTTTGAGAGAAATTCAGTTTCTTTATTTTTTATTGGTGCCTGAGCCTGAGTTTGTTTGTTGGTGTTTAGGGGTTGAAAGATTCCAATGACAGTCAGAGGAATGATTAGTAGAAGGAAGACCGTAAGACCAACCGCGACAAGGTCGTTACGCTTATACGGTGGGTTTATTGCCTCTTGGTAGTTTTTTATCCCTGATTTAAATAAATCGACAGCTCTCATTATGGGCAGATAAAAAATTAAATCTCACTTAGTAAAAAAATTATCTCTCCTGGTTGCTTGGTTGTCAAATTTTTAACCCTATGGGATTGACATCTGGTTTGAGAGCTGCTATAATACCTGATTAATCTTAGTTAGAAGGAGGGAAAGGATGAGAGGTCTTTTCGTAGTAGCGATAGTTGCTGTAGCCTTGTTGCTCGGCGGTTTCATCGCAATCGGCTCTAAGGTGGAGGCGGCTCCGGCCGTCCCCAGGAACGCCGAGACGGAGACCAACAAGTGCGTCTTGTACTCTGCCAACGGCGTCTTCTCGGGAGGCATCCCTGTGGTCTACCCGGCAACGGTCTCTTATAAGTTACAGGACAGTTTTTACTTTCTGTGGCTACCGGGACAGGATCGGCTGAAAGTGGACACGCTCTCGGTGACCGCACTTCCACCAGACGGCTCCTGCTTCGGCATCATCTGAGCTACTTTACGGCGCCAAGAAGGCGGTATGGTCTCAAAACCTGCCGCCTTCACTCTTTTTAAGATGAGAAAATCGAGTAGCGCACACTTAGTGTTACGAGCGGGCATTTTGGGCAAGCAAAAGAAGTATGAGATATTTTTATATATTTGGAGGTATTTCAGTTCTTAAACTTGACAAGTTATTTTTTAGTCTGATATGTTTAGTAAGTACTTTATTACTACTTTAAATAGTTTTAGTATACAAGGATATCCAAATGTCTTTAGGAGACGATTTACCAGAATTAATGACAGTCAGAGAAGTAGCTACTTTTTTGCGTGTTTCTCCACTGACTATTAAACGTTGGGGGAAAAGAGGAAAATTACCAGCCATTCGAATAAACGCCCGTGGTGATCGCAGGTATAAAAAAGAGGCGGTCTTGTGGTTGCTCGGAGAGATGAAACGGGAGGCGGTATGACTTCCAATTGTCTTGAACCCGCCTCTGCGGTTTGTCGGTATAGAATCCTCCATAACCAAATTCATTAGCTTCGCTAAAGTAATTTGGGTATTCTCGGATTCTGCGCTTCGCACCTCGTGCCAAGCTAAGAAAGGAAACTGTTTAACTAATTTAAACGACTTTAATCTCCTTCTTGCGTCCAGCTAAGCTGGACTAAAAAAAGAAGCATTTTAGGTACCCCCTAGACCTCCCATGATATAATTCACCATCAACTTATGAAAGATAAAAAATTTAGTATCTTATTTATTGCAAATCAGTTAATCTATGGCGGTGCCGAGCGCTACACTATTTACGTGGCCAACGAAATGGCCAAAAGGGGCTATAAGGTGTCCGTGATATCTAAAGGCGGGCCAATGATGAAACTAATAGCTAAAGATGTTAAGCACTACTTTGCCCCAACTCGCGGGACCGATATTTTAAGTCGGGCTAAAACTGTTTTAACCATAGTTTACGTCTCCCTAAAAGAAGGGGTAGATATTATTCACACGCAGTCAACCTCAACTTCCTTGGCAGCCAGGATCGCGAAGATAATAACTCGCACACCAATAGTAAAAACGGCTCATGGTTATCCTGAAGGCCGTTTCCCAACAGTCGCGCGAACTTTAAATTACACGACCGATAAAGTCGTAATGATCTCTGACTGGCTTTCGGAGCGTCTAATTAGTTTCGGCTTAAAGAGGAGTAAAGCAATTACAATTTTAAACGGCGTGGACGTTGAAAAGTTTTCGAATGTTAAAACTGACCGATCTATATTAAGAAGCAAGCTTGGATTTTCAGAAAAGGACAAAGTCATCGTTTCAGTTTCAAGAATAGTACCAGAAAAACAGTTGGAGCAGCTTATCGCCTGGTTCCCCTATGTTTTAGCTAAAGAGAAAGCCGCAAAACTATTAATTGTTGGTGATGAAGGGGCTGATGGAAGTGCCTACAAGGATTCACTTATAAAACAGGCAAAAAAGTTAGGACTCTTTGGAGAAACCATCGTCTTTTTGAAAGGAACCGATAAAGTTGCCGAGGTCTTAAAGATGGCTGATATTTTCTGCACTCCTTCGGTAGGAAAAGGTTTTGCCGTACTTGAAGCCATGGCTGCAGGACTGCCGGTTGTCGCCAGAAAACCCAAAGGTGTTGCTGATACTGTAATTGACGGTGTAAATGGATTTCTCTTTTCAGCCGGCGACTGGGTCTTAATGTCCGAAAGGATAGTTTATCTTCTTCAGAGTAAGGACGTATCTAAAAAATTTGGTGAGCAAGGCAAAATCCTTGTAAGTTCTAGCTTTACGTTAGATCAAATGATCACGAAACTGGAAAAACTTTATTTAAAACTTCTAAAATCGGGAGTACCCGCAAAACAGGCAGTTACTTCCCCCACCTTAAAAAGTGTCAAGAATCCCAAGTTGGACCCCGCTTTCGACTAATTTAATATTTTCATGGAAATTACAAAAATTTACGACAAAGTCGCGCCAAAAATCTCGAGCTTTTACGATTCCCAAACTCATATTAGAGGCATAAAGGAATTTGTTAATTTCATCCCTAAAAAAGCAAAGGTATTAGACCTAGGAAGTGGTATGGGTAAGGACGTTGCCTTATTCAGCGAGCTTGGGTATGAAGCTGTCGGAGTTGATGGTTCAAAAGGAATGATTGGGCAGGCACGCAAACGCTATCCGAACGGAAATTTTTTGCTAATGGATCTAAGAAACCTTTCTTTTCCAGAAAATCATTTCGATGCGGCCTGGAGTTGGTCTGTGCTAACCCATTTGCAGGACACGGACAAGAGGGTCGTCTTGGAACGGATTTATCAAATTTTAAAACCTGGGGGCTATTTTACCCAAATGGTGTGGCGAGGCAGAGGTGTGTTTGTGAGTAAGGATGTCTATCCAAGAACCCATTACCTACTAAGTGCGCCTTCCTGGAAAAAGCTTTACAAAGAAGCCGGTTTTGAGAATCTCTCAGTGAAATTTGTAAAAGGAAAAAGCCGCGGCGCAATCCGTTTAACAGGCCAAAAGGCTTGACGCCACTACGCCAGGCTTCTCGGCGTCAACCCCGCGAAACTTCACGGCAGTGGGGTTGACAGCAAGAGGGTTTTATGAAATACTTTGATATAGTTACAACTCTTCGTTGGCTAACTACCGCAGCGATTGTGATGTAACCAAAAACTCTTCCTGTCGCTAAATATGCGCTGGAGGTAGTGGCAGCTTTTCGCGCTTCTCGCGAAAATCTGGCTCTTCGCACTTTTACAGATCAAAACCCTTGCCCATTTGATCTGTAAACCTGTCCTGAAATTGCGGCAGTTAGCCAGATCTCCGCTAGAAGTGTGAGAAGGTAACGCCCAAGAAGATAGGTTAAGATAGCCCCTCCCCGTGAGCGGGGAGGGGCTTTTCCATAGTCCGAAGGACGCAGAGCGCGAAGCGATCGTTAGGAACATAGTGACGCAGAGCGCGAAGCGATCTATTTGTTTGACCGGTTAAAAATTCATCTTTTAGTCAAAACCAGCCACACGAACCTTAGCAAAGATAAGTGTCGAGTGATACGCGAAGGTTCGCGCATTAATCTAAACAACCATTCCAAACCAGCCTTCCCCATCCAACTTGGAGCGCGCGGGACGACTCCGGAAATAAAGTCGAACGATCCTCCCTCGGCAATTGAAAGCGGCACGCCAAGATCGTTTAGATGATCGGCGATCCATTTTTCCTGCTTGGGAAAACCTAAAGCGACAAAAAGAATATCTGGTTTTGCCTGTCTAATCTTATTGACAACCGGCTCGTCCATACCAAAATATCCATTTTGAAAGCCGACCACTTTTAATTTTGGAAACCTATCTCTTACTACCTTAACTAATCTTTCTAATACATTTTCTTTGGCTCCGAGAAAAAAGACCGAGTAACTCTGTCTTTGCGCCAAAGCCAAAACTTCCTCTGTCAGATCCGGCCCTCCAACCCTCTCCCTCAAAGGAGTATGTTTCAACCAAGACGCGACCATAAGACCCACCCCGTCCGGTGGAGCAAGGCTTGCGGAGTTTAAGATATCTTTAAACTCGCTATCTTTCTGCGCGTAAGTGGTAATTTCGGCATTAGGCTTTACCAAATATTTAGGACTACCCGTTCTCCCCTCCTCGACTAACTTTGTAACCTCAACCAAGGCTTCTTCGAAACTCAAATTATCAACTTTAACACCTAAAATTTCCATCTTATCCCCAGTTTCTAACCTATAACGTTAAGGACTGTCCTTGGAGTTATAGGATAACTAGCTTTTATAGACTTTCTCAAAAACCTTAATTGTTTCCTGGGCGGTTTTTTCCCAAGAAAAATTTTTTGCCCATTCCAAACCGCCAGCAGAAAGTTTACGCCTTAAGTCGGCGTCTTTAGCAAGCTTCGCCAAATTATTAGCGATGTCATTTACGTCGTTTGGTTTGGCCAGCAGTGCGTTCCCCCCGGAAACCTCCGGCAAGCTACTTACATTCGAGGTAAGAACTGGAGCGCCAGCCGCCATTGCTTCCAGAACCGGCAAGCCAAAACCTTCGTAAAGTGAAGGTAAAACAAAGGCGGTTGCACCTGTGTAAAGAGCGGGTAAATCCCCCTCCGAAACAAATCCCAAAAATTTTACACTGCCGGAAACACCAAACTTTTTAGGAGCGGCGTAAATTTCATCATGAAGCCAGCCGGCTTTCCCAACTAAAACTAAATCAAATCTTGGGTCGGAAAATTTCGCAAAAGCCCCGATTAGGTTAACCAGATTCTTTCTCGGCTGAATTGTACCCACGTATAAAAAATATTTTTTCTTCAAACCGTACCTCAGTTTAACAGCTTCAACTTCTTTCTCCTGCCTTGGATAGAAAAAGGAATGATCCACTCCTTCATGAACCACGCTTATTCTCTTCGGCGAGGTCTTAAAAGTTGTAGTAAGATCTTTTTTTGTAGACTCTGATATAGCAATTATATGGGTCGCCAATCGAGAAACATACTCTGTAGACCAGTTTAAATAAATCTTTTGGGGGAACTTGTGATAGGCTTCGAGAAATTTCGCACCTAAATCATGGACAGTAACAATTGTTTTCAACGACGGGCGCCGAAGTGCCGGAATTGTATGGGCCGGCACAAAAAGTATGTCTGGCGGCCGAACTAGACATTCCAATGACAACCGCACTTGGGTCCAAAGATATGGCATAGGTATGTACCTAGTGCTAATGTTTTTGTAGCTAACTTCAAAAAAGCGGGGCAGTTTATTGAAATAAAGTGTGTACCGATTGGTCTTATCAATTTTTCCGATTGCTTCAATAAGTTTTAGCGTGTAGTTTTCTGTTCCCGACCGCTCATCTAAAGCAATCCTAGAAGCATCAATTCCTATGTGCATAATTAACGTTTGATTATAGAACTTTTTAGCCTCGATTTATCGAGGCGCAAGCGAAGCATTATCTCTTAATGATGCTTCGCTTATACAAATCTATATTCTCCAGCGCCATTCCGGTCCCAGTTACAACGCAAAGCAGAGCATCCTCGGCTACGTGACAAGGCACGCCAGTGACTTCGGTAAAATATTTATCTAAGTTACGTAGTAGCGATGTCCCCCCACTCATTACTATACCCCGATCGATTATGTCACTGGCAAGCTCTGGTGGAGTTTGCTCCAAAACTCCTTTAACTGCCTCTAAAATTTGGTTAATCGTGCCTCTTATTGCTTCGGTAACTTCCCGAGACGAAAGTTCCAAAGTTTTTGGAAGTCCGCTGATACTGTCCCGACCCCTTACCTCCATGGTCGGATTGTCCTCCGACGGTGAAGCACTTGCAACTGTCAATTTTATATCCTCGGCGGTTCTTTCTCCGACGATTAAATTGAATTTTCTTCTAATGTATTGGATAATTGCCTCGTCAATTTTATTTCCGGCTACTCGGGCACTGCTGTGAACGACAACCCCTCCTAAGGAAATCACCGCCGCCTCGGTTGACCCACCACCAATATCCACTATCATGTTTCCAGAGGCTGTCCCGATGGGAATTCGAGCCCCAATTGCGGCTGCCAAAGGTTCATCAATCAAGTAAGCCGTGCGGGCACCCGCTGAAAGAGTCGCATCCAAAACCGCCCGGCGCTCTACGGAAGTGACACCAGCCGGCACACAAATCATCACCTCTGGCTTGAAAATTCTTGAGTGGCCACAAACTTTATCGATAAAATACCGCAGCATAACCTCGGTAATTACGTAATCGGCGATTACGCCGTCTCTCATGGGGCGAGACGCCGTTATGCCCTCCGGGGTTCTTCCAAGCATGGCTTTTGCTTCGTTACCGACAGCTAAAACTTCTCCGTCGTCCTCGGAAACAGCCACTACAGTTGGCTCATTAAGAACAACACCTGAGCCTTCTAAGTAAACGAGTGAATTTGCAGTTCCTAAATCTATACCTATTCTTTTTGAAAACATAGTTTTTGGAATGGGCGTAAGACTAACTCATTATATTGGTGGAACTCCAACTTGACAAGAGGCTTTTTCGTCAGCTAGTTCAAATATTACTTAAATATATCAATCTGTTTAATCTAAAATGGCGGTATTGAAAATTTTTTTTCTGTGATAGAATTACTCTCTATGAAAAGGCTAGTCTTCTTTTTCGGGGCAGTTGCGTTCGTAGTGGTGTTAACTCTCTTGTTAGTATTTTACGGACGCGGTTACAGACTGAATCTTAGTAGCAGGAGGATCGCCGGCACAGGCATTATTGCCATAACTTCTACTCCGTCTGACGCTTCCGTCTACCTAGATGGGCAATTTAAAAACTCGACAAATACAAACATCGAAAATTTAACCCCCGGTAAATACGATCTGCGGATAACTAAGGACGGTTTCAGTAGTTGGGAAAAGCAAATCTCAGTGACCAAGGAAAAGGTAACCCCAGTAAATGTGCTACTTTTCCCTTTAGCGCCTAGTTTATCAGCCCTGACGTACACGGGAGTATCTTCGCCAAAAATTTCTCCAGACGGCCAAAAAATTGCATACCATGTGCAAGGCGACAGTACCTCCGGTTTGTGGACTCTAGATTTAGGTCAACGCTCGTTTATATTTTCTAAGTCTACCAAGCAAATTGCCCAGGATAGTAGTGACTTTATTTTTTCAAAATCTGCTTTTACTTGGTCCCCCGACAGCAAATCAATACTTACATCGGCCAAAGATTCTTCTGGCAAATTAAGAAACTATCTGCTAGATACCTCAAAGCTAAATGAAAATTTTGTTGATATTTCCGGAACGTCCGCCACACTAAAAGAGGGGTGGGACAGCCAAGTTAAATCTAGCGAAGAAGAGAAACTTCGCCGTCTTGGAATCAAAGCCCAGGCTCTTGCGAAAGGTGCCGACCAAATTATTTTTTCTCCAGACAATCACGCAGTTATTATTGTAAAGAACGGGAAAAGCCCCGTAGTTTACGATGCTAGACCTTCGCTAGATCCGACAATGAAACCGAAAGTTTTTGAAATACCGGCAGCGGCCAGTTACATCTGGTACCCATCTAACAACGATATCATTCTAGTTAAAAAACACTCAATAAGTATTGTTGATCTTGGCGGGACGAATGACACCACGATTTATACTGGGGATTTTGAAGAAGACGCTGTTTTCCCTTGGCCAGACGGGTCCAAGCTAGTAATAGCCAGTGCACTAAACACAACCGCAAACAAAAAACCTAACCTCTACTCGATTTCCCTTCGTTAGTTGACCAATCACGACCCGACCAACCTTGCTGTAACAATCAATCTCCGCAAACTCGAGCCGGGTGGATCGCAGGTTTGCAAAGTGACTATCGGATCCTTTGAGGGCTGGGTAATGTAGCGAGTATCGGTTGCCTCAACCACTTTCTTATCAAAAACAATGTAATCATAACGTTTCCCTTTGTAATAAAGTATAACTCTATCCCCAACTGCCAATTTCCTTAGTAAATAAAAAACACTGTTGTACATTCGCGCTTGAATCGGATTTACTGCCGAATGAGCAAAAAGGAAGACATTGTTGTTTGCCGCTTTTGTCGAACCAGGAAACGCGGTCCCTTTGGCATGAGCAACCCCGGATCGTAAAGCGTTGATGTAATCGGCGTAGTTAAAGCTGTCAACGTTTGGAACTACTGGCGAGTTTACATCAATCTTGGGAATTACAATTCCAAAATTAGTATCTTTAGGTTTGATTGTAACAACCTTTGGCTCGATGAATGGGGCTAAAACACTTTTTTCCCTTTGGGAAGCTTGGGCTTCACCAGGAACAACGTAAGTCACTCCGGTGATATGATCCCACCAATAACGAATTTCCAGGCTAACGAACGGCCAAAAGCTAAGAAACGCAAACATAACTCCCAAAATTATCAGAGAGTTTGCAATTGTTCTTATTAAAATAAAAAGCCAAAACCTATTTCTTTTTTGCATAACGATAGCGAAAGGGTCACTTGGCGCCCCTGGAGGGAGTCGAACCCCCAATCTTTCCCTTAGGACGGGACTGCTTTATCCATTAAGCCACAGGGGCACTAATCTTAAGAATCTTTTAATGTTTGGATTCTAACAAATATGTAGGTGCATTTCAATTTCTGACAAACCCATTACCATTTTAGAGACTACCAGTATATAACCGAGAGGTTTGTGTTATACTAAGCTAAATGCACAAAACTCACATAAAAGGACTTTTAGGCGAATTAGAATTCTCCTTGTATCTAATTCAAAAGGGTTGGTCCGTATTAAAACCAACCAATCAAAATTCAAGGTATGATGTTGTTTTGGAAAAAGATGGTAAGTTTAAAAGACTTCAAATAAAATATTGTACACCAAACAATGGCGTAATAAGACTTGAGCTTGACAGGCCAAAAAGAAAAACTAGGCCATACGGAAGTAGTGAAATTGATTATATAGCTGCTTATAATTCTAGAGACCATAAGTTTTATTTAATACCAATAAGCCACTTTAGAAAGCAAAAAGAAATTTGGCTAAGGATTGATAAACCCAGGAACGGTCAAAACAAAAATATAAGATTTGCCAGTGACTATGAAATTTAACGGGGAGTGGCGCAGCTTGGTAGCGCGCGTCGTTCGGGACGACGAGGCCGGAGGTTCAAATCCTCTCTCCCCGACCAAGTTGACACTAAGACATCCTAACAACTATCATTTAACTAATGATCCCGCCAATTAAAACTCGAAGTTCTCTAAAAACCCTTGGCGGGCGTTTCGCCAAGTCCCCTGGTTTTACCCTTGTTGAACTTTTAGTTGTGATTTCAATTATTTCTGTTTTAGCAACTCTCGCTTTTGTTAACTATAGAACCGCCCAAAGAAATTCGCGAGACCAAAAAAGAATTCAAGAGTTAGATGGAGTTAAAGGCTCTCTTGAACTCTATTTTCAAAATAATCAATCTTATCCAAACTCAGATGCAGCCGGAAACATGGCTTGTGGATCACCAATTGTTTCTCTGAATTGGGGGTCCAGCCCGTTTAGCTGCTCCTCATCCGGGCCAGTTTATATGAGAGTGCTACCCTATGATACGAATGTGCAATATTGCTACGTATCGGCAGTAGCACCAACACCTGCAACTTCCTTTTCACTCTATGCTTTCATGGAAAACCCCAAAAATGTCAATCGCACTTTAGATGTAGCTGCCGGCTGTCCTGGAGGGGTTGAGTACAACTATTTACTAGAAAACGAAAAGTGACAGACGGCCTCAATTTAGAAGGCTTTTAAATTTGACAAAGACGGCCGTTACAAATATATTTAAAGCAATGTCCATTCCAACTAGGCATTACGTAAAACGCGGTTTTACGCTCATTGAACTTCTAATTGTTGTGGCGATTATTTCGATTCTTATATCGATTGGGGCAACTTCCTACCTTAGAGCGCAGAAAAATGGTCGGGATGGCCAAAGGAAATCTGACCTGGGTATAGTAGCCTCTGGTCTCGAACAGTATTATGCCGACAATAATAAATATCCGCAGAGTGGCACTGGTGCTGATGCTGGAAAAATATTTTGCGATGGGGCTGCCTTGAATTGGGATGGAACAACAGCGTTTGCTTGTTCATCAAGAACTTACCTTAGCAAGCTTCCCCAGGATCTACTGGCTCCGGCTCAAAATTACTACTACCTCGCCTTGAATTCGTCGGGTGCTGCTGGTTGTGATAATACATCACCAGGCAATAGTTGTCAGCGGTTTATACTATCAACAAATTTGGAAAATAATAATGACGACAGTAGAAATGCTGGTTGTAACAGTTCTAATGCGACTGACGATTACTGCCTCTACCCATAAAGTGTGGGTTAATACTCGTAAATCTCACCCTCACTAAACCATAAAGTTTCTTCGAACTTTGCCTCTTCTTCCGAACCAGAAACGTGGATTAGATTTTCAACTCCTCTTCTTTCAACATTGGCGTAAGCTGCCGAATCGGTCGAAAAATCCCCTCTTATCGTTCCCGGGGCGGCTTGCACTGGCATTGTCGGTCCGGCTAGAGAAGTTACGTTTTCAACGGCGTGGCGGCCTTCCAAAAGCATTGCAACCACCGGCCCACCACCGACATAATGCAGGAGCCAGCTGACGACTAGTCTGCCAAGTTCTTTTGGGTCGCTCGTTCCAAAATCGGCCTTTGCGTCTTTACCAAACTCGGCATAAGTTTTGAGGGTTTTATTACCAAGTCTGTCCAAAGTTTCTTCCTTATCAACTTTATAATGCTTCTTAAGAAGCTCTTCGTCCGGCCACACCATTTTCATGGCAACAATTTTTAAACCCACGCGCTCAAACCGGTGAATAATTTCACCGGCCACTCCTCTTTTTACTGCATCTGGTTTTAATAAAACAACGGTTCTTTCCAAGATTAAGCTAATAGTTGTAGCGCCAGCGAAAACTATGCTTAAGCGCAGTACGCGCAGTAGCTGATCTTCGGTAGAAGATATCAACTACGAGCGGACTATAAACTATCCTTCTTTAAAATTGCTTCTAAAATCTCAAAATTTTCTCAAACTTCTCTTCACTCTTAAACGGACCGACTATCGCCAGGTTCAAACCTTGATTCACAAAGATATCTTTTGCTACCTTTTGAATATCTTGTGCGGTTACCTTTTCGATATTTTTTATTATCTGCTCTGGTGTGCGAATCTTCTCTTCAAGCAGTTCTTGCAACCCAAACAAATTTGATACTTCTCGTGAATCTTCCAGCTCCAAAACAAACTTACCCTTTAAATAATCTTTAGCCTTTTTCAATTCTACTTCAGAAACTATCTCATCTGCAAGTTTCTTATATTCAGCGAGGATGACTTTAACTGCTTCTTCAATATTTTTAGGCTCAACGCCGGCTTGGGCTGCGAGTGACCCGGCATCGTGATATTCCTCAGTGCCGCTGCGGACGTAATAAGCCAACCCGCGCCGCTCCCGCAATTGAATAAAAAGCCGGCTGCTCATGGACGATCCAAGGATTGTATTTAAAACTCCAAGTTTATAGCGATTTGGATGGCCGATTGGATAGGATCGGACTCCAAGACAAAGATGGGCCTGTTCGCTATCTTTATAAAAGATTTTTACACCGGGTGCTTTTTGCTGAACCTTAACTTTATCAAACCCTTTTGTTTTCTTTTCCTTAAGTTCACCGAGAAACTTTCCGACAAGATCCTTTGACTTTTCCGCCGAGGCTCCACCGGAGATGGTAACCACCATATTCCCCGGTTTGTAAAAATCTTCAATGTATTGAAAAAAATCTTCCCGTTGAATATTTTTGAGCGATTCAATAGTGCCAACTGTATCCCAACCCAAAGGTTGGTCTCCATACAATAGCGAATCATAAACTTCCGGAACATAACGCATCGGCGTGTCCAAATACATACGCAATTCTTCGATAATTACATTCACCTCCCTATCAATCTCCTCTTGGGAAAATAAGGAATTCAGAAGCATATCGGAAACAACATCCAAACAAAGTTCCAGATGGTCTTTGGCGGCTTTAATGTAATAACCAGTGAATTCTTTAGAGGTGAAGGCGTTGAATTCTCCACCGATTCCATCTATCAAAGAGGAGATTTCTAATGCACTGGGTCTCCTTTGCGTGCCTTTAAAAAACATGTGTTCGGCAAAATGCGCAACGCCATTTTTCTCTTTGGTTTCGTAACGAGAGCCGGATTTTACCAGCACCATAACAGTAACGGATTCCACCCCTGACATGTGAGTCGAAACAATCCTTAAGTTATTTTTTAGTTTTATTAGTTCTGGTTTCATGATAAGGACTCGTGCTGAGCTTGTCGAAGCATTGTAGCAGAAAGGAAAAGATATGAAAAGAGGCGTAAAAACTTTTAGTTTTTACGCCCCTGCGAATTCTGACCTCTCTACCTAATTGTAGCTAACTTTCGCTTGAGCGAAAGCGTTGCTAATCTCAATGGCCATAGTAGTGACGTCCGCACAAACGCTGTAGCGGATGTACGACCCGAAAGGAACACCCACCACCCCGGCTTTCTCAATCATGACAGAGTTGAAAGCCTCTCCGCCGGGCGTCTCTTGACCAAAGGCCCAATTCGGGGAAAGCGAAAGAGTGAAGAACCCGGCCTGTGGCAGGACTGCGAGCTGTAAGCCTGCTCCTTCCAGAAGACTAACAAGCAGGTTCACTCTAAAATTGTAGATCCTCAGACACTCGGCGACCCCTGCTTGATCATGTTCCATAGCATAAAGCGCGCCGACTGCCTGTGGGGCAGTGAAGCCACTGTCGGTATTTCCTTTCACTCGTGACAGATCTGCAATGAAATCTGGTGAGCCGACCATAGCACCGACACGCCAACCGGTACCGTTGGCGATTGATTTCGAAGCAGAGACGCCCTCCATCCAGGAAAGTCTTGGAAACCCCGGTGCGACATGGGCAAGCGCTGTTCCAGTTTGGTAATGGAGAGCGAGATACGCCGCATCGTTGAAGAGACGGATACCCCTCTCCTCGCAGAAGGCACAGATCTTCCGCCAACCTTCTGAAGTCATAACCTGACCGGTTGGGTTGTGCGGGTAGTTGAGCATTAAGAGCTTTACGTCCGGATCGATGTCGGCGACGTCAACCACGAACTGGTTTTCCATGTTCAACGGCAGCTCCTGAATCGGAAGGTGCAGATCCATGCACTGATCCAGTGGCGTCGGATAACCCGGGTTTGTCATCGTAGCAACCTTGATTGGGTGATCCACCGCCCCACAGGCTTTAGGTATCAACCCAAGCATAGGTTTGATACCCGGAATAGGTAGAAAATCTACATCCTCACCTTCGAGAGAAGATAGAAGATGGGCCTCCACGAAACGACGGGCGAAATCTGGGCAACCAGGACTTCCATTGTCCTGATACTCGTGCACCGCCATTTCTCGACTGTATATAGCTTCGGCCGCTGCCGCACGAGCGCTTGCTAAGGCAGGGCCTTGTGGTTGGCCTATCGCCATGTCAATGACTTGCATCCCCGACTTTTCGGCTTCCAACCGCCGCCGTTTGATACGCTGGAAAAGATTCTCTCCACCTTCTGGAAGCCAAGATTTCAAAGTGGTCATGTCTCTACTACCTCCTTCTACAGTTTTAGTACATTCCGCTCAAAATCGAGCTGGGTCCGTAGGTAATCATCAACTGTCTCCGCGCGGCGGATAAGTTCAACACTTCCATCCCCTAGGAGCAGGAGCTCTTTAGGGCGAAGTCTTCCATTGTACCAGAAGCCCATGGCAATGCCGTGAGCACCGGTGTCATGGATGATGACGAAGTCGCCCTCTGCTGAGAAAGCTGGAAGTCCTCGCTGCACTGCGAACTTGTCGTTGTTCTCGCAAAGCGACCCCACAACGTCGAAGGGTTCATCAATGCCGATTTCCCCAGTACCATCGGGCCTTAGCACTGTGCAGCGATGATAAGCCGTCGGGTACATACCGGGTCGCATGAGTGAGCTCATGCAGGCATCAACACCTAGGTATTCCCGGTGCTTATTCATTCGGTTAATGACCGTAGTCGCCAACACGCCGTGGGGTCCGGTGATCGCGCGGCCAGATTCCATGAAAAGCTTCGGTTGGTAACCGTTTCGCTCTCCAAAGGACTGGAAAAGCCCCCGACTGGCAGCTGCCAAGGCTCCCAAGTTGAAGGGCTGGTCGTCCGGCTTGTAGGGAATACCGATACCGCCACCGATGTTGCTGAAGTCGAACTCGACGCCGAGCTCCCTTCCGAGCAGCTCGACCAGATCGAGCAGCATCCAAACCGTCTCCACCATATAGGTGTAATTCAGCTCGTTGCTGATGATCATGGTGTGGAGGCCGAAGCGTTTGGCGCCCCGCTCTATCGCTTCCTTGCAGGCGTCCAATAGTTGGTCACGGCGCAATCCGTACTTGGCCTCTTCGGGCTTGCCAATAATGGCGTTGCCTTCTCGGTCTGGACCAGGATTGTAGCGGAAGCAGATGAGTTCCGGAAAGGGCTCTGGAACTTTTCCGACGAAGCTGATGTCGTCAAGATTCAAGATGCAACCGCCTTCGGACTGCGCTACCTGGTATTCCACCGGTGAGGTATTGTTCGAGGTGAACATGATCCGGTCTGGCGTTGCACCAACTTGGCGAGCCATTACTAGCTCCGGAATCGAACTGCAGTCAAAACCACAACCCTCTTCCAGAAGCATTGTCATGATACGCAAGTTCGGCAGTGCTTTGACCGCGAAGTACTCACGGAAGTCCGGACACCACGAAAATAGTGCCAGTAGCTGCCGCATACCCTCCCGAATCCCAACTTCGTCATAGATGTGGAAGGGAGTACCGAAATGCTCGACGATCGCTGGGAGCCGTGGGAAAAGCCGCGACTCAAAATCCTCTGACATTGGCATTGTGATCTCCTCCTTCTTAAATATGAAAATTGGAATGTGCTAGTTTATCGGCTGGATAATAACAAATGGCGGCGAAAAAAACAATGTTATGGGACTTACATCCTCTCCGGAGCGGAGATGCCGAGGAGGGAAAGAGTGTTTCGCAGTACTATTTTTGTTGCTAATATTAGATTTAGCCTGGCTTTTGTAAGATTGTCGTCTTCGGAGATGACGCGGTGTTTTTCGTAAAACTTGTGGAGAAGATCGGCAATTTCAATTGAGTAAGTTGTTAGGTGCTGCACGGCAAAACTTTTCGAAATTTCTTCAACCAGCTCCGGAAGTTTCAAAATCCTCTTTCCCAAAGCAAGTTCCTCTTTCTCTTTTAGCAAAGAAAGATCCGCCCCGCTAAACTTTTCCTGGGTAAAACCCTGCTCTTCTCCTTTTTTTAAAATATTAGCGCAGCGGGCATGGGCGTATTGGACATAATAGACTGGGTTCACTTCGTTTTTTTGTTTGGCAAGTTCCAGATCAAAGTCTATGTGAGTGTTTGGTGAATGCGAAAGAAGAAAAAAGCGAAAAGCATCTTTTCCAACTTCATCCAACACCTCACGAGCCGTAACATAATTGCCGGCTCTTTTAGACATTTTTACTATCTCAGAACCTCTCTTAACCCTAACGTACTGATACAAAATTATTTTTAATCGGCTGACATCAAAACCTAAAGCTCTTGCCAGAGCCTGGATTTTTGGAACGTGGCCAAAAGTGTTACTGCCGAAAACATCGATTATCAACTCATACCCGCTCTCAAATTTTTCTTTATGATAGGCGACGTCAGAAGCAAAATATGTGTATGAACCATCGCTCTTAACGACAACCGCGTCTTTATCTTTCAAAAATTCCTTGTCGGCCGCAAACCACACCGCACCTTCGTGCTTTTTCAAGAGCTTCTGTGAATCAAGCTGCCCAAGGACTGCCGGTAATTTTTCTTGCAACTTACTCTCATGAACCACAAGGTCAAATTTAATTCCCATAGAGCCGGCATCATCCATTATGTCTTTAAATAAGTTTTGGACTCCGGCTTCGCCGGCTTTCTCGATTATCTGCTTTTTGGAAAGATCTTTTGTATTTCCCAATTTTCCCTTAATCTTTTTAGCAAGCTCGGCTGTATATTCTCCCTTGTAACTAAGGTCTTCTTCATTTTCTTTGATAAACCCGGCCAAAGTGGCCAACGTTTTACCCAAATCTTTAACTTGGTTCCCTGTGTCATTATCGATATACTCTCTAAGTACCTTAAAACCTGTACTTTCTAGTACACTTGCTAGGGCGTCGCCTAAAGGTCCTCCGCGCGCGTTACCTATATGCAGCGGACCGGTTGGGTTTGCCGAAATGAATTCGACCCGAGCCTTTTTACCCTGATTAATTTCTATTTGACCAAAGGTTTTATCTCCTTCGATAATTTTTTGGATATTGCTCTGGATCAAACTTGATTGAACGTAAAAGTTTATAAAGCCTGGATTGGCAAATTCGACTTTGGAAAACTCTGGAATTTTTTGTAGTCTAGGTACAAGTACTTTAGCAATATCTGCTGGTGTCTGCGAGGCAGTGAAGCTAGAAAGTCTCAATGGCGCATTTGTCGAATAATCGCCGAAAGCGGCGGACGGTGGTTCGGAGACATCAAAATCAACTTTTGGCAGATTCTCTTTTTGCGTCGCTGTTACAATTTGTTCGGCTATAAATTGCTTAATCATCTTTCCATTTTAGTATACCAGCTCTCCCCATCACTAACAATTTCGACTGTTCCATTTTGATCGGTTCTGTAAACTTTTGTGCGAGCACTATCTAATAATTTAACTAGCTCTGGATTCGGGTGGCCGTAACGATTATGAGCTCCAACTGAAATAACGGATATGTCAGGCGAAAGTTTGGCTAGATAATTCTCGTCGATTGCAGTTTTAGATCCGTGGTGCGGCACTTTAAGAAATTCTACGTGAGAGGTTGAAGAAGTGTAAGGCTGAACTTGCTCGTCAGCGTCTGAGGTTAAGAGACCATCAAAATTTTTGTAATCCAACTTTATCACGATCGCAGTTGTGTTTAAATCAGTGTACGGCTGCACCGATCTCGGCCAAATGACATTAAGATCTACACCGTCTGGAAAGATGATTTTATCGCCAGCCCAAACGTGCACTTGGTGTAAATGTCTCTCACTGACAACCTTCTCCCATTCCTTGTAAACCTGGGTGTTATTAACTGAGTAGCTGGTCCATAAAGTTTTAATCTGATACCTTTTGGCGACCTCGATTAAACCTGTCATGTGATCGGCTTGTGGATGCGTCAAGACCACTAGATCAAGAGTTTTATCCCAAAGAGGCAGACTCTCACCTAAAAGGCCGACTATTTTATTGTCTGGGCCGCCATCAATTAAGATCTTGTAACCAGAAGGCGTCCTAATAAAAATACTATCCCCCTGACCCACATCCAAAACTTTTATATGCAATTTCTTATCCGGAAGCCTAAAAGCGCTTGACCAAATTAGTATAGAGAAACCCGCAAGGCCAATTATTAAAAACTTACTCTGATTTCTTTTTATATATTCTGACATATTTAAGTAATATAAAGATCACTACACTTAGGCCCAAATAATAACTTACTAAGACCCAAATATTTTTCTCTGGTACTTTAATTGTAGCCAAAGGAGCCTTTGCAAGAGCCTCAACTAACCAAACAAAGATGGATAGTGGAACCCAGGCAATCCAGGCTAATAGCTGACCTAAGGGCTCAAAAAGCAAACCAAAAAAAGCAATCCCAAAACCCAGTAGTGTGGCCAGGGGTACCGTCCACAGAACTAGAGCATTAACGATTGGGGATATTATGGAAACCTGGCCAAAATTATAAAAGATTATTGGTATAACTAGAACTTGCGCGGAAAGAGTCGTAATTAAATCCTCGCCAAAAGGAGACGGGGCGTTTTTGAAGAAAGGCGAAATTTTATCTTCAAAAAGGATTATTCCGGCCGTTGCCAAGAAAGAAAGTTGGAAACCAATTTCGGAAATAACTCTTGGACTCACTAAAAGCATGATAAAAGCGGCTAAGAGCAAGCTGTAAAAAGGCCAATTCTGCCTACCGGTAAGCATGGCTAAAAAAGCCAAAACACCCATTATTGCCGCTCTGACAGTTGGTGCAGAAGCCCCGGTCATAAGTGTATAAAAAACAATCGCTCCTAAGGCTAAAACTAAAGTGTAGCGGCGTTTTATCACACCAGCCAGGAGTAAAAAGAACCCGCCAACAACACTAATGTTGTATCCGGAAACAACAACAACGTGAATTGTCCCCGTTTTTCTCAAAGCAGTTTGAAAATCCGCGGGCAAATCTTTATTAACCCCAAGCAGCAGTCCATCCATTAGTGAGGCCTGGGGCTCTGGAAGAAATTTGTTAATTTTCTCCTCAACTACCGATCTCAAACTGAACAATCTTTCTTGGATGTTATTTGACTCACCTACAGTTTCTACCTTTGGAAAGTAGATGACTCCCTTGTCATTTGCCTCTCCATCGATCCTTACAATCTGGCCATAATGTAACTGCGGGTATACCGAGTTGATAACTTCGTACCCTTGGAAGTTGAAATAAGCTCTTTGCCCTTTTATAGTTGGCTCGTTATTTAAAGATTCTTGAAGATTAACCTTACCCGGAGTAATTTTAGTCTGACTAAATTGATATCTGATTACGATTAAACCAGCCGCAATTAAAGAGATTGATAAGATAAGTGGAAGCTTACTGGACACTTACTAAATCCTTAAGGCCATCAAAAGTTTTGGGCCCGACAACTTTTTTGTTTAACAGATCTTGTACTGAAGAGTAAGGCCGCCCTGCAATAATTTTTTGGGCTGTTACTGGGCCAATTCTTGGTAGTGTATCTAATTGCTCGGCGCTTGCAGTGTTTATATTTACTTGGCCAGAAACGCTTTGACTCCCTACCGTAGTTACTCCTAGCGCACTACCAACATCATTGCTAGAAATTCCCGTGTCACCAGAGCTAGGAATGTATAACTTTGCCCCATCCGTAATAACTTGGGCAAGATTAAGGTTTTTTGCAATCCAATCTTTATTTGCCCATTGCGTTAAACCACCAGCTGCTTTTATTGCATCTTCGATTCTGGCGCCATCATAAAGATCATAAACTTTTGGCTTCTTAACTGCCCCTTCAACATCGACTTTTATCTTTAGGCTTTTCTGCGATTGGTTTTGGGTGGCTGTCTCAAAAACTGGAGCGGGTTTTGATATATTCAATCTTGGAATCAAAAACCCCAAACCCACGAGGATCACTCCTATTAGACCAAAAATTATTGAGGCTTTGTATTTCTCTACAAAATCCCAGATGGATGGAGGCGTTTCCTTGGCAGACATGCAGCCATTTTAGAAAAAGATTCAGGGAAAAAGCAATAGGTTATTTTAACTAAACAAGGGGAGGAGTTCTTTACTAACTAATACGAGAGGCGATCGTTTTCAATTGACTCACGATATTTCTGAACCCAAGATTTGTAGAAATCAACAAGATGAGATAAGCCTCGGGACTTTAATTCCTTATCGATTACACCACCGCGGTGCGGGTAACGGTGCAGACGGGGGTTTTCGGAAGAAAATCCTTGCGCGTAATGCACAAGTTCGTGGGCTAAGGTGTGGTCGATAACTTGCATTGGAAATGATGGGTTCGCGAACTTTCCGTTTATTGTAACGTAACTAGTTTTATTCTTAAAATTCAACCGAATGGAACCAAAGCGGTAGCGAGCGTTTCTTCCAAACTTAACAATGATTGGATTTGTTCGGGCAACATCGGAAAAATGACTTTTCCAGATTTTATTAAGGCGTTGTCCAAGCCACAAATTATCACGCATAGATTAGCCATTAGAAAGTTAGCCACTAGAAAATTTAATAGATACTAGAGACTAAACTTTATTTATTTGTGGTAAAAAAAGGAGTTTCCTAGATTACAGATGATCCGTGTTAACCATCAGTAACTAAGTTGAGTAGTCTGCCCTCTACCCAGATGATATCCTTAACCTCTCTTTTTTCAGTGTAAGCTTTTACTTTTGGCAGGTCAAGGGCCAAGCGAGCGACTAGTTCCTTAGAAATACCTCTGGGAGCCTCTAATTTATCCCTCAGGCGGCCATTTACCTGGATAACAATAGTTACTCTATCTTCTTCCAAAATACCTCTGTCGTAAGACGGCCATTTTTGTTGGTGAATCGAAAACTCCCCACCTAAAACTGACCACAGCTCTTCAGAAATATGCGGTGCAAATGGGGCTAAAAGTAATAAAAAGTGCTTCAAAATATCTAAATCTATATCAGATTTGTTTTCGTACATTAAGTTAACAAATTCCATCAACGCCGCGATCGCGGTGTTGAATTTTAGATTTTCTAGATCTTCACTAACTCTCTTAGTTAGTTTGTTCAAATCTTTGACTAATCGAGATGACTCTTTAGTTTTTGTTCTTGACAAGCCGCTTGCAACTTCGTTAACTATCGTCCAAACTCTATTCAAAAATCGATAAACTCCGGAAATTGCTCGATCCGAAAAATCCCCACCTTGATCGTATGGTCCTAAGAACAGCAAGTACATGCGCAAAGTATCCGCCCCGTAGGCTTCGATAAATTCATTTGGATTCACTACATTGCCGCGGGATTTACTCATCTTTGCCCCCTCGTGTATCACCAAACCATGGGCCCGAAACTTTTTAAATGGTTCTTCGAAGTTAATCAAACCTATATCGTGCAAAACCATGGTGATGAATCTTGTGTACATAAGGTGAAGTACAGCGTGTTCGTTACCACCGATGTACATGTCGACTGGAAGCCACCTTTTTGTTATTTCTTCGTTCCAAGGCAGTTGTGTTTTGTGATTTTGAATTCCTACACTAGGATAACGTAGAAAGTACCAGGACGAATCTAGAAATGTATCAGAAACATCAGTTTCGCGTTTTGCAGAACTGCCGCATCCCGGACATTTTACATTCACAAAATTTGGCAGAGTGGCGAGCGGACTGACACCTTTACCTCTGGGTTGATAATCTTTTAGTTCTGGCAACTCCACTGGTAGGTATTTTTCGGGAACTGGATACCAACCCGGCATTGATGAGTTAAGAGTTTTGAGTTCAGAGCTGAGAGTTTCCGATCTTTCTGAATTCTGCCCGCCCGACGGCGAGGCGGGAATTCTGAATTCTGAACTTTCCTTTGTTGTAAACCAACTCTCCCCTTCACTCGCGCAATGTTCACAGTGAATCATCGGTATCGGCGGTCCCCAATAGCGCTGCCGGCTGATTAACCAATCGCGTAGATGGTAATTAATTGTTATTTTGCCCAAATGAGTATCTTCTATATATTTTGATATATTCTTGATGGCCTCCTTTGAAGTCTGACCAGTAAATTGTCCTGAGTTAACTAATTTGCCTTCCCCAAGATAGGCTTTAGTTAAATCGTCATTCTGAGGCGAAGCCGAAGAATCTCCTTTAGATCCTTCACTATCGTTCAGGATGACAGGAATAATTGGTAGCTTGTACTTTTTTGCAAACTCAAAATCGCGCTGGTCATGAGCCGGCACCGCCATAATCGCCCCGGTTCCGTAACCAGTCAAAACATAATCCGCGATCCAAATAGGAATTTCTTTTCTAGTAAATGGGTTAATTGCAAAGTGCCCAGTAAATACCCCCTCTTTCTTTTTTCCTTCTGCTTGTCTTTCGAGTTCCGTCTTTAACACTGCTTTGCTAACATAGTTCATTACTTTTTGGCCATTACCAAACCGGAGTATCTTTGAGACCAATGGGTGCTCTGGGGCTACAATCATAAATGTTGCACCGTAGACCGTATCGGGACGGGTTGTGTAAACTGTCAAATGTTCTTTATAGCCTTTTATTGGGAATTCTATTTCTGCTCCTTCAGACCGCCCGATCCAGTTCCTCTGCATTGTCTTGGTCGTCTCGGACCAGTCAATCCCCGCCTCCCTCGCTTTCTCACCAAGTTTAATCTTTGGTCCGTAAACATCGGCGGGTAGGCTATCCAGATTTTTTAGTAACCGCTCGGCATATTCAGTAATCCGGAAGAACCACTGTTCGAGATCCTTCTGGACAACTTCAGTCCCACAGCGTTCACATTTTCCGGCAATAACTTGCTCATCCGCCAGAACTGTCAAACAAGATGGGCACCAATCCACGGCTGCTTTTTTCCGTACCGCAAGACCCCTCTTGAAAAGCCGGACAAATAACCACTGCGTCCATTTGTAGTAGTTCGGATCGCTAGTTATAACTTCATGGTCCCAATCAAACAAAGCGCCTAATTTTTTTAATTGGTTTTCACGGAAATAGGTGGTAGTTTGCTTTATCAGTTCACCAGGGTGTTTGCCAATTTTAATAGCATAATTTTCAGAATTAATTCCAAAAGAATCAAAGCCCATTGGCTCAAAGACATCAAATCCTTGCATTTTCTTAAAACGCCCAAAAGTGTCCGCCCCACCAAAAGCGTAAACGTGACCGACATGAAGACCTTCACCAGAGGGGTAAGGAAACATCATCAGATTATAGAATTTGGGCTTACGCCCAGAATTCTGCGAGCTAAGCTCTAAAAATTTTGGCTTGCCGCCAAAATCTTGCGGCCTCTGGTCTAAGAATGGTTTTTTTGATCTTTTAATATCAACCTTAAAAGTTTTTTTCTCCTGCCAAACTTTTTGCCAACGCTTTTCAATTTCTTGAGGATTATATCTTTCCATGCTGGTGACTATTCTATCAGACACAGTCCCACTGCGCAAAAGTCTTTATAACGTGGGGGGGTTTGACAACCACTGATATAGTAATATAATTAAGGTAGTTTACCTATGCACAGGTTAAGCGATGCATAGATAAGATATGCCTACCTCTCTGCCCAAAGAGAATAAGTTAGTACCAATTGGTGAAGCCGCCGATTTCCTTGGTGTTTCAATTGACACCCTGCGTCGCTGGGACCGCTCTGGTAAACTTCACTCGCACCGCCCCGACAGTAAGAACCGTCATTTTTATTTTAATGAGCTAGAACAAATAAAGTTCTCCCAACCGTTCTCGATATCAGAGGCCGCAGCCCGCCTTGGCATCTCCCCCACCACTCTAAGAAGGCTTGAGAAAAAAGGTTTAGTTACACCAGAAAGGAATAAAAACAGTGAAAGGCTCTACTCGCATGAGTCACTAGAAAAGCTAACCAATTCTCCTCAACTTCTTCGCCACAATCCTCCTGAAGAAAAAATTATAAGACCATTGGAAAACACAGCGGTCTTACTAAGTAAACAACCGTCAAAGTCGAAGATAAAACCAGAAGCTTTAGTTGACACTATTGTTGAAACACGAGAAAAAGTTTTAGAGAACTGGGAGAGGGTTCTTGAAGAAAAAGAAAAGGTCATAGAACTTGAGGAAAAGGAATTCGAAACAAGAAAAAATCTTAATGCTATTAATAGGGCCAAAAGCCGTTTGTTGCGGTCATTGGCATCGATAGTTCTACTTTTAATAATTACTATCTCAGCTATCACCACTGCTTATCTTATCAGCCCTGAATCCACGGCTAAATTCTTTGGCTATTACAATCCTCGTAGCTTTCAAAATCAGTCTAGTAAGCCCGCAACTTCTTTGGTTGGACAGCGCAGTGGAGAGATCTTGGGAATCCACTATCCAACTAATCTGCCTGCAACATCAAACCCGTTGTCTGACTTACTTAAGCCCCTAAGCAATGTATCTTTGGCTATCGTTTACCTAGTCAACCGTGAAACTTACAACAAAGTAGTTCCTGCGAAAGTACTAGCAGACGTAAATGAAGCCTTTACAATTGATGAGGGAGGAAATCTTGCGCCACTTTACACTATCCGACTTCCCGAGAGTAGTTATCTCGAAGTTCCGGATAAAGGGCTCATCAGCAATCTTAACGCCGATTATTTACGCGGTAAGGTGCCTGGTAATGAAGAGGGTAACCTAGTTATTTTTGGCGAGGGTGGCTCAGTCGCCAATTTGAAAGTAGATGAGACGAACCTTAAGAATGGCTCTGTAAAGGGCGGCCCTGGCGGGGTAATTGCTGACAACACAATCACGGCAAATGATCTAGCACCAGGCATTTCTTTAGGAGGTGGTGGAAGTGGTGATGTAACGGGAGTTATTGCTGGTGACGGCTTAATCGGCGGCGGAAGCTCCGGAAGCGTAACATTGAATATTGAGGTGGGTAACGGATTACAAGTTTCGGCTGATCAACTTAATCTCGATGTGAATACAACCGGAACGACTTCAACTACTTTTGCGAATTCTGGACTGGAAACTAGCAGTAATGGTCTGTCATTGCTAAAAGGTTGTGCTGATAACCAAATCTTAAAGTGGGACGCTGGGGCAGTCAGATGGCAATGTGAAGCAGATTCAGGTGGAGGCGGCGGAGGAAGTATTGATATTGAAGAAGGTGATGCGACGATAACTTCTGGCGCTGGGTTCCTAGATTTTTTGGCGTCTGACTTTAATGTATCAGACTCGCCTGCTGGCGAGGCTAATGTCTCTATTGATTATGCAAATAGCGATATAACAAGAAACGACGTGGCCGAAACGATTACTGGAGGTTGGACTTTTAACACAATCCCAACTACCTTCACTACCGCCATCGATGTTAACTCCGCTTCAACAATCGCTGGGTTAACAGTTGACGGGTCCGGTACATTCACAGCGAACAATGCCGCTACTTTCCTTGGGAATATTACTGCTAATGACGCTTCGGCGGATACGATACTTATTGGTCAAAACGGTGCCACCGATGACACGGTCACCATCGCTGGCAATATCTCTCTGACTGATGATCAGTGGTCTATTTCAGCAACTGGGGTAGCTAGTGGTCTATCCGGAACAAATACTAGTTTAACAGCTGGGGACCTTTCCTGCGCAAATTGTATTGGTGGTACTGAGATTGATGAATCTACTTTTGGCGCTCTAACTGCCACTTCGCTAACTTCCACTGGGACTCTAGATGTTTCAGGTGTAGCTACCTTTACTGGAAATATAACGGCAAACGACGCTTCGGCGGATACTATTTTGATTGGGCAATCAGGAGCTACAGACGATACAGTCACGATTGCCGGCAACATTTCCCTTACTGATGACCAATGGTCCATTTCGGCTACTGGCGCGGCAAGTGGGCTTTCAGGCACTAACACTGGACTAACTGCTGGTGATCTTTCCTGTACTAATTGTATTGGCCCAACTGAAATATCCGATTTAACACTAACCGCTGATACTACTGGTGATTATGTGGCCACTATCACTGCTGGTGGCGGACTGACAGGTGATGCAAGCGGTGAAGGGTCAACACCAACTTTGGCGGTAGGTACTGGCTCTGGAATTACTGTCAATGCCGACGATGTGGCAGTAAACCAGAACTTCTCCTTTGCCTGGACAGCCGATCATACTTGGACGTTAGCTGGCGCCGAAGATTTGGCTATCAGTCATGACGGTACTGGCGGGGCGGTTGATATTGTGAACATTTCGGCTACTCCCTCCTCAAGCGCTGGGGCTATGAATGGTCTAGTTATCACTCAAGCTAATTCGGCGAACACTAATCCCCTTGATGCTGGGTTGCGGATCAACAATGCTGATACTAATCTAGCTATACCAGCGGCAATTCAGATAGCTAACACAGGCGGTGGTGGCTACACTACCATTATAGATAATGCGGGTACTTTGATTTCTGGTACCGAACTTAATGTCCTGGACTCTGGAATTGATGAGTCTGAAGTAACCGGTGATATTGAAGCTGTAACAGCCGGTTCAGGACTAACTGGAGGCGGAGCCGCTGACTCAGTCACCCTAAATATTGGAGCCGGAGACGGTATTACTGTTAATGCTGACTCCATACAAGTAAGACTGGATACTACTGCCGCTGATGGAGCAACTACTTCCTCTGTCTCTGGTATGGAGTTTGTGGGTGGAGAACTATCTCTGATCCGGGGCTGTGCTGCCGGCGGCATCCTTGAATGGGATAATGTCGCCTTTGAGTGGGATTGTGGTGTTGATGATACTGGAGGAGGTGGGGCTAATAGTTTCGAAACCATCAATGCCCCAGCTGGGACTGACCCAGTGGCTGACTCTGCTACTGACACCCTTAACCTGACCGTGACTGAGGCTAACTTAACCATTACTGGTAACTCTGGAACAGATACTCTTGACTTTGATATATCCGAGGCTACCCTAGCCGGAGCAGGACTCGCCGCCAACGGTGATGCACTGGACGTAGGGGCTGGAGACGGGATTAGCGTGGCCGCCGACTCGGTAGCTGTAAGGCTAGATACTACTGCAGCCGATGGGGCGACTACTTCATCGGTCTCTGGTATGGAGTTTGCGGGAGGTGAATTATCTTTAATTAGAGGCTGTGCCGCTGGTGGAATACTGGAATGGGATAACGTAGCCTTTGAGTGGGACTGTGGGGTAGATGACACTGGCGGTGGTGGGGCGAACTCCTTCGAGACCATCAACGCTCCAGCTGGGACTGACCCGGTCGCCGATTCCGCTACTGACACTCTTAACCTGACCGTGACTGGGGCTAACCTGACCATTACCGGAACTGCGGGTACTGATACCCTTGACTTTGATATATCCGAGGCAACTCTTGCCGGGGCAGGCCTCACCGCCAACGGGGACGCCCTGGACGTGGGTGCCGGGACCGGAATAACCGTTAACGCTAATGACGTGGCCGTCAACACTGGGGCGGCCTTTGCCTGGACTGGTCTCCACTCCTGGACTAACACTCTCACTAATGATAGTAGTAGTCAGGATATTAACCTTACTCTTGGTGCCGACGCGGATGCCGATATCATTTCCGGCCTTAATATTGACGTCACTTCCGCCGCGACGGGAGACGCCGATCTGCTTTACGGGATAAATATAGGGAACGTGACCTCTGCTGATGGGACGGTTGTGGAGACTGCCCTGCGTATTGGTGAAGACTGGGAGAACGCGGTGGAAGTAGAAGGGTCAACTAACGACGCCGTCGAGACTTACCTGGTCTTTACGGATCCGACGGTTTCCGATAAAACGATTACCTTCCCTAACGAGACCGGCACGGTTTGTACCACGGGTAGTGTCTGTTCTGGTTACCAAGCCTCAGGCTCTTTTGTGCCTACCACGCGAACCTTGACCGCCGGTGACGGACTTTCCGGTGGCGGCGATCTCTCCGCCGACCGTTCCTTTGCGGTTAACACTGCTTCGGGTATAACCACCTCGGCTGACAACGTGGTTCTGGACCTTACTTACGCGGCCGCCTGGACTGGTCTCCACTCCTGGACTAACACTCTCACTAATGATAGTAGTAGTCAGGATATTAACCTTACTCTTGGTGCCGACGCGGATGCCGATATCATTTCCGGCCTTAATATTGACGTCACTTCCGCCGCGACGGGAGACGCCGATCTGCTTTACGGGATAAATATAGGGAACGTGACCTCTGCTGATGGGACGGTTGTGGAGACTGCCCTGCGTATTGGTGAAGACTGGGAGAACGCGGTGGAAGTAGAAGGGTCAACTAACGACGCCGTCGAGACTTACCTGGTCTTTACGGATCCGACGGTTTCCGATAAAACGATTACCATACCCAACCGCTCTGGTACAGTCTCCCTCTCTGGAGATACCTTTACGGGAGACGTGACTGGTACCTTAAATAGTAGTGGAGCCACTGCTTTAACTGTCGCTAGTGACGCTGTTGCTCTAACGACTGATACTACTGGTGATTATGTATCCTCAGCTACTGCAAGCGGTGGGCTTACTCTAACTGGCACCGAAGGTGCATCACTAGGTATTGACCTGTCTAGTGGAGACGGTGCTGGTGGCACATCCAGCGGTTCAGGCCTAGAATTAGACGCCAACGGAGTCGGACTACTACAAGGTTGTGGTATTAACGAGATTCTTAAATGGAATGATGGTGCTTCCACTTGGGGTTGTGCCACGGATGTCTCCGGTGGTACTCCTTCCCTAGATACTATCAGTGCCGCACTCGCCAATGGAAGTGCTCAAGATTCTAATGCTTTTACCATTAACTGGAACTGGGATTTTCAAGCTGCCGCCGTTGACTCCGGTCTTAATATCTCGGAATCATCAAATTCGACGCTCGGCACCCAAGACCAACAGGCCCTGGTTGAGATAACAACCCTTGCCAACTCCACTGCCTCACCTTTGCAAGTCACCGCTGGCGGGACTGCTGCCGGTGATGTCTGGTTCGATTTAAGCGGCACTTCAGATTTTGAAATCCGCGATGCTGGGACCGCATTTGCCATTTTCAAAAATGATTCGACTACTGACTGGGTTTTACCAGCTGCTGGTGACATTGCGATTGACGCGGCGACGACCGACACCACCACCACCGCTGGCGTTTTGGATCTTAACATTGACGCTGGTAACGCTGCTGTTGATGGTATCAATATTGACATGGAAGCCGCGGGTGCTATTACTGCGGGTACTGACATTACAGCTTTGGAAATTCTCCTAACCGCAACTGACACCGATGCTGATCTATTTGGTATTACCATAGACACTCATGCTACGGCAGGTATTGCTAGTTCATATGATGCTGGCATTAAGATTAACAATCAAGATGACACCGGCGGATCCATGCTAGATGGAATTATTATTACAGCCAATACCGATACCGCTATCACCGACGGTCTTGATGTATCGGATGCGGAAATTGTGAATGCTATTAACATTGGTGGAAATGCCATTGCCGGAACAAACTTTGCTGTCAGTGCTGCTGGCGCCATCACCGCCGCGACAGGCATCACCTCCTCTGGAACAATCACACTTTCCGGTCTTGTCAGCTGTGCTGGAATAAAGACGGACGGCTCTGGTGTCTTGAGTTGTAATGCTGCGGTACCAAAATCCCTGGCTGGTACTTGGACCGAAGTTAATACCGCTGCTAGCCAAACCGATGGAAATATGGATCGAGTCGTGTCTTCCATCCTTCCTGCTGGCGCCAGTCAGGTTAACTCGATCAGGATGCCGTTTGCTGGTTCTGTCCGGGGTATTTCGGTATCCCTTTCGGCTGCCAGAAGTGCTGACACATTGACTGTTACTGCTTTCGTAAACGGTGCAAGTGTAGGTTTCACCTGCTTGATTGACGGAACTAACACTCAACGCAACCAGTGCTCTCAAGCTACCGGGCTTGATACCTTTGTTGCCGGTGATACCCTTGAGGCAAAATATAGCACTGGCGCAAGCTTTGCACCGACTACAGCAGAAATCGAGGTCGAGCTGTGGGTTGACTGGTCAGGAGCAGATGTCGCCGAGATGTACCAGACGAACGATTTTAGCGTAGAAGCCGGCCACCTAGTCAGCATTGATCCCCAAATCGCTGTCGGAGTCAAGAAGAGCGAGGGAGCGTATGACAAAAATATCGTTGGCGTGATCTCCACCGCCGCCGGCTTGACATTAAACGAAGGACTTAATAGTCCAGGCAATGAGGTAAAAGTGGCTTTGGCAGGCCAGGCGCCGGTTTATGTGACCACCGAGAACGGGCCTATTAGCGCGGGCGACTACATTACCTCCTCCTCCATCCCGGGAATTGCCATGAAGGCCACCAAAGCAGGGCCCGTAGTCGGTAGGGCCATGACTAACTTTGATGGCGATAGAGTGGGTTGGGTGGTTGTCTTTGTCAGCCCCGGGTACTATAACGGTACAAATTTGGCCGGTCTTTTGCCTGATTTAACTACCGAATCTAGCTCGCCCGAAAGTTCGACAAGCTCACCACAAGATTTTGGTAAGCAAATCCTAGGTCAACTGCTTACTCAGAAAGATCAACTTACTACTTCAGTCAATTTCTCGGAAATATTCACTGACCGTCTTGCTGCTGGTCTTGAGATTATTACTCCAAAAATTACCGCCGAAGAGCTGGCGCTTACTGGTAAATTTACCATGGTAGATGAAACTGGAAAAGAGACGGTTAGTGTTGACTCCGCCGGCAACGCCTTCTTTGCCGGCACCATTACGGCGGATAAGATTAAAGCAAACCAAATTGAAGGTCTGGAAATTATAACTGATAAAATAACCAGCCTTTCGGATAAGTTAGCCAAAATTAGCAGTGCACCTAGTGAAGTGCTACCTTCGGGAGAGGCAACCGAAAGCGCATCTAGTATAACGGCTGTAAGTGCCGATAATTCACAAGATCTGGGTAATATAAATGTAGAGTCTGCTAAGGTGGCTCTAGATATGTCTGTCTTGGGCAATCTGGAGGCTCAAGGAGGATTAGTTGTTGGTGGCCCAGCGGAGTTTAAAGGTGAGTCAGTATTTGAGAAGCTGGCCACATTTGTCGGCAACGTAATCTTCCGCGGTGACGTCCAGTTTCTGGGACGGCCAACCTTTAATAAAGACACAGCCGGAACTGCAGTGGTAAAGGCTGGTGATACAGAAGTTGAAGTCCAATTTGAGCGGGAGTATGAAAACCCACCAGTCGTTACTGCCAGCTTAAACCTATCAGAGGATACCGCAAGTCAAGTACTTACCAGTGCACCCTCTTATGGAGTAATATCGGCAACAACTAAAGGATTCAAAATACGTCTTGCTGCTGCGGCGACAAGTGACCTGCAGTTTTCTTGGATGGCAATCTCTGTAAAGCAGTGATCAAGCTATTAGCCTGCCTACACCTATGCAAAGCTTAACCAATGCATATGGACGCCTTTGTGCTATTGACAAACAAGAAAGCGACAAGTAAGATTTATTAATGACCATCCTTACCTGGATAAAACCTTTCTTAAATCTCAAGATCCTTATAATTATTATCTTAATAATCGCTGGTGTCGGTGGGACAGGCTATTTTTACACAAATTACCAAAAATCACAATCAGAACTTCAGCGGTTTAGGAACGATCCTAAGGAGTTAGTAAAGGAAGAAAACAAACGGTTAATAGAAACTGTAGGTAAGCTTGTTGAACTACCAAAAGGTGAGGATCCAATCATAGCTACGGTTAACGATATACGCAAACTTAAAGGTCAGCCCTTTTTCATTAAAGCCCTGAACGGAGATAAGGTTTTGATCTATACTAAGGCCAAGGAAGCTATTCTTTACCGTCCAAGTACTAACAAAATCATTGAGATAGCGCCGGTTAATCTTGGAGAAGGTAAATCTAAGTCTGCAACAAGCTCCGCAACAAAACCATAATCTAGACAGAAACGCGCGAACTTCCTAGACCCCTAGGAAAACTCTCACAACATTACCGCTTACTTCCAAAATACCTCCGCCGAAGTTATAAGTAAACTTATTGCCAGATTCTGGTGTAATTGAGATTTTATTTTTTATCAAACTGATTAAATTCGCGTGCATCGGCAAGACATCCAAAGCCCCCAGATCGTTTTCCGTGCTAACAGAAAAAGCTCTTCCGTGAAAATCCGGATCTTTACTGAAAGAATGCCACATGATGTGAATTTCCAGTTGATTTTTGCTACCTAAAGATGGGTTAGACATCGTAGAACTGGTTTGAATATGTTAAGCTCGTAACCCAGAGTCCAAACTTTTTATATATGAAAACTTTTCGTCAGGAACCTGGTCTAACCTACCGGAAAGAATTTCTTTAACGTCTTTTACTGTCTCTCTAACTGGAATGTACTTTCTCCCTGCCGAATCTTGCGTTGATTCTACCAATAAATCCTGGCTTAAATAATTCAGAAGCTTCCTGGCGCGATGATAAAGAGTCCGATCCCCCGCCGATAGTTCCGACTCACCAACAATCCCTACCAAACGATCTAAATCACTATACCTTTTTACCAATTTCTGAGCCTCCAAGTAGGCGTCGTAATGTTCGTAGCCAATAATACCCGGGTCAATTAACGACGAGTTTGAGGAAAGTATATCGACCGCCGGGTAACGCCCATCCGCCAGTATTTGTCTTGACAGAATAACAGTGGAATCAAAATATGGAAGTACGGCTTGGACACCGGAGTCGGTTAAATCATCAGCCGGCACATAAACTGCCTGGACAGACGTTATGGATCCTTCTTTTGTAGAAACTAGTCTTTCTTGAAAAGAACCGACATCAGACGATAGTGTTGCCTGATAACCATCCTCGGAAGGTATGGTGTTTAGCAAACTAGATATCTCATTGCCAGCCTGTACAAACCTGTAAAAATTATCTATGAAGAAAAGTACGTCTTTTCCCCCATCGCGAAAACTTTCAGCCAGTGTAAGAGCGGAGAAACCAACTCTAAATCTAGCTGCGGCATTTTCATTCATCTGGGCAAATATTAAAGCCACACTACCTAAAATATTTTTTTCTCTAATAATCTCGTAAAGCTCCTGACCCTCACGCAATCTCTCCCCCACTCCACCAAAAACAGAGATACCGTTATGAAAGGCGGCAACATTGTACATAAGCTCCGTTAAAAGTACTGTTTTTCCGACTCCAGCACCACCAAAAAGACCAACTTTACCTCCCTTTCTAAACGGTGTAAAAAAATCAATAACTTTAATACCTGTTTCTAAAATTTCTTTGGAACTGGCAACCTCGTAATAACTGGGAGCGTCTCTATAAACTGAGGCATGTTCACTACTACTAAGCTCCCCAAGATCGTCCTTTGGTCGGCCAAAAACATCAAGTAATCTTCCCAAAGTCTGCTCGCCAGTTGGGATTTTTATTGTTTCTCCAGTTCGTAGAACCTGAGCACCACGGTACAAATTTTCTACCCCCTCCAAACATAAACAGTTTGCCTCGCCGTTTGTGTCAAGGTTATAAACTTCTAACTTTATATTTGGGTTTTCTCTCAGCACTAAGACTTCGTTGTGAAAAGGCTTCCCGTCCAAAAACTCAACTGTAACAACAGTTCCTTTTATTGAAACTATTCTTCCAAAATTTAGAGATTTTGAATCGGACGTATCCATATTAGGTACCCCATAAGACTCTTCCCGAAAAAGTGGCTAATTGTTTCTTGTTTCTCAAATATTTTTGAAATTTTAAATAATCTTCGTTAAGCTTATTCAGCTTTAAGGTTGCCTTTTCGCTAGCTTGATTCATGGAAATCAACCTAGCAGCAAAACGGGCAAGTTGCGCTTCATAAACTTTTTGGTGAAAAAGGTTGGCAATAATTTGAGTTTCGAAAAACTCTAAAACTGCCTTTGGGCTTGGCTCGAATATAAAATCTTTCACCGAGGCAGAGCCACTAGTCAAAGTCACTCCACCAGAAATATCGGTCTTAATTGGAACCTGACTTAAAAGCGACATAAACTCACCGTAGTAAACTGTGATCTTTTCATACTTATTAATAATTTCGGTTATCTCTTGTATCTTAGCGAGATCTGGCTTGTAATCAGCAAGATCAAAATATTCAACTCTGGAATTAAGATTCTCCCTCTCAACAAGATCTTTCCCTACACTACCAACAACTAAAGCATCACTTTGAGTTTTTTTAACATCACTTACAAAATTTTGGAAAACTTTGAAAACTAGATCTCCATACAAGTTTTGGTTCGCCGAAATGAAAACTAACACTTCTTTACCGTTTCTTTTTACAAACGGCAGATCTTCAATATCTTTGCTTCTAATTTTTTTTAGATAAACCTGCTTTACATCTGTATACACACCCGAAACACCCGACAAAAAGTTACGGGTTTTAGCAACCGAATTTCTGACTTGAAAAATACTTATCGCGTCTATTTCTTGGTACACTTCCGCTAAAGATTTAACTGTTTTGACGGCTTCTATTTGTTCGGCAAGTTCTCTTTTGGAATACATGCTGGCAAAAACTCAAATTTTAAAACTAAAATTTCAAATTAGTTTAAATAGTTGAACTTTGGATTTTGACATTTGGATTTTCAATAGCAACACCATCTTTCCGCGGAGGGCTCGAGTAAAGTGCATTTTCGATATTACCTTGTATCTGACCAACCAGGTATTTTAGGTTCTCCAAATTTGAGGCCTCTAAAACTTTGGAAACTACATCCCCCAGCATAGAGTTGTTGTAAGCCTTGACTATTTTTTCCCTTTCAACGCGAACTTGCTCGATGGGTTTGGAAACCCAAAAATCATTTAAAAGTAGGCCAAAAATCACTAGGGCAAGCGGTTTAGGAATTAAGGTGTCGCTTTCCTGATAAAAAATAGCTTCCAATCTCTCCCCTATGTTCAGATCGGAACGTGTCTGCAAGGGCAGGTCAAAACCAAAATGAGCTATTTCAAGGGCCTTACGATAGCGACTAAGCTTGTCAGCCAGAGTTTTTCTAATTTCTTTCTCTAGCAGAGTTTGAGTCTGATTGCCAACTCTTGTAACTGACAAAGGAGTGTTTATTGCCGGCCGGTGCCCCTTTTTAAACTCATCATGATCAAAAAACAGGTGACCGTCTGTCATAGCCATGACATTCGTCGGCAAAAATCCAGTCAGATCCCCTTGCACAGTCTCAATAATTGGGAAGGCAGTTATACTTTTGGAACGATGGTCCTTTTTGAAATTACCAGCTCTCTCAATAAGCTTGGCATGAACATTAAATATATCTCCAGGATAAGACTCTCTAGACGGCATCCTTTTTGAAATAAGCGATATTTCTCGGTAAAATTTAGCGTGGGTTGTTAAATCATCGAGAATAATTACCACTTCGTTTCCCTGATCTCGGAAAAACTCGGCAACTGTAAACCCCGTAAAGGGCGCAAGAAAAACCAGTGAAGCTGGGTCGGCCGAGCTGGTAAAAATTATGACGCTTCGTTTCATCACGCCCATTTTTCTAAAATAGTCTTCAACAAACTTAACATCAGTCTTTTTCTTACCGATTGCTACATAGATACAAATCGCTCCTTTTAGAACTTGAGAGGTGGCCGTTTGTAACAAAAAAGTAGTTCTTCCTGTTTTCTGATCTCCGATTACAAGCTCCCTTTGACCTTTACCCAAAGGTATTAAGAAATCTACTAAGCTGACGCCAGATTCTAATTGCTCATTTACCCTAACTCTTTCCCTTATACCTGGAGCGTCTCGATGCAACGGAAGTGAAACCTTATACCCACCGACAGGAGGAAGACCATCTACCGGCTCCAGGAACGGGTCTACAACTCTACCTAAAAGCTCGGTGGAAACCGGTACTTTAACAATATCGTTCGTTCTAGTTACTCTAGTGCCTGGTATAATTCTTTTTGATGACAGTATTAAAATCTCAATAAGATCTTTCTCGATATCTTGAACCAGGCCCTTTTCTCCATCTTCCGTTATAACTAATTCATTCGGACGAGCCTTAGGCAGTCCCGAAACATAAATTACGGATTGAAATATAGATTCAACTTGACCAATTTCACCAGATTCTTGCAAATATTCATCAAAACTTTTCATGGGCAAACCTTTCTTTAAGCGCTTCCTGAAGTTTGGTTGCGTAAGAATAATCCTTATATTTGCCTTGATAATCAATGGTAAGTCCGGCCACCAAAGAAGGCTTGACAAAAATGTCCAGCACAATTTTATGATCCGCGCCAGCGTTTATAAATTCTGAAATCTCGTTGAGTAATTCCCTCCCTGGTCTAAAAGCCAGCCCAAGGCTAGCTTTAGGTAGCTTTAATAAATACTCCTTCAAGCCTGTGAGATACTCGAGACGCTTTTCTTTTGATCTGGGCATATATTCCTCAATCTCTTTAAGAAAGCCAGTCTCTAAATCACTTTCCACTTCCTTATTCAAACCAGCCTTATTTATCTCGTAATACCGCGTCTCCAACTCGCTTATATCATCCAATAACTGGTATAAGTCTTCGGTAGTTATGATTTCTTGGGCAATCTTTTCGTAATCTTTTTCCATAGTTCTTATTTTCAGAACATTTGTTCGGCTTTGGCTTTTTCTAAAGCTTTCATAACTAATTCTTGGTGCTTAGCTAAATCGATAGAGGCGCCAAGCGTTTCGGAAGCAACTTGGGAAATCACTGAAAATGTTTTTTCAGAAAGTGTTTGCTCTATTTCGCTCTTTCGCAAACGTAACTCCTCCATCAGTTTGTTTTTCTCCTGATCTGGAAACTTGACTATCTCCTCACTAAGCTGCCTCATAAGATATTGCACAGAAGACTTCGCTTGATCCGCTATCTTAATGTACTCGGAGTTCTGAAGACCCTTCATTTCCTCCAAGCTAATTTTATAAGAATTCGTTATGTCTTTTATTACATTTTGAAATACTTCGAGCTCTTTTGATATTGTTTCGTAAACTAATTTCTTTGCTTGTTCGTCCAGCTCGGCTCTTGTGTGATTGGCCATATCTTCAACGCCTTCCAAATCTTTAAGAGTTTCTTTTACAGAAGATTCCGACTCGCTCAACGCAGTTTCTAATATCTTCTTTTCCTTATCGGTTGCTTGGGAGCGTATATCTTGGAGGGATTTAAAAAACCATTTGGCGTCAAAAAGCTTTATTTGATTCTGATAGAAGATGAATATGGCAACCAATACGATTAGGTTTGTTATTAAAGAAGCTATTAACAAAATTTGACTAGTTTCCATAAGCTTTTTGTATTAGTAAAAAATTATGACCAGCGAAAGTCCTAGTCCAGCAACGGCCAAAAACACAATTGCTCCGAGATTCAAGAACATACTTGAAAAGATTGTTCCTTTAGCCAATGGGTTTCGACCTATGGCAACAATACTTGTGCGCAGCGCCCGAGCGGCAAAAATAAAACCTAAGATAAAAGAAGCGCTCCCCACTACAAATGCGAAGAGATAGCGTATAAAAAACTCGAGTCCGCGCGGCTGCGAAAGAGTCTCTGAGGTTACCGCTGTAATTTTATCAAGTACATTTTTTAAATTTGCCGCGCCAATCCTATTTTGGTACTGAATATTAATGAAAACCGGTATGGTACCTACCCCTTCACCACTGTAAGAAGCTGATGCTTTACCAATAACCATACCTTCATGGGTTGCCTTTTCCCCAACCCCAGCTTGGTCCGACGAAGTTATGAAATCCCCAACCTCAATATTTCCGGCTGCTGCCGAAACCCTCACTTCGGCTTCCCCTTGAGAAATAACTGGTACAGTAGTTTTTGTTTGAACATTAAGTACTGCCGCTGGGTCCTGGACCGCTACGCCAAATATGTTTTGGTCGTACTCACCGGTAGATCTAACTATTTTGCTGTCGGTTGTTAAAGATAGTATATCCCCGGGTTGGATATTTTTGTCATCGACTTCAAAGTTTTTAGCAATTTGCCCACCGGTTAAAACTTGCGCGAAAACAAAAGAATGGTTAAGACGCAGGGACGCGACCAGAACAAGACTTATTAGACTAACAAACTTGACTCCACTAGTTAATTCAGGCAGGTTATTTAGCTTCAATCGGGCAAACATTGCTCCCCTGTCACGGGAAATGTGCTCCTTAAAATTATAAATCTCACATTTCCTCTATCTATATGTTACTAAAATTTACTCAATCTTTAAAATCCTACCTGTAGAAACTTGACAATCAGCCACAACTGTCTCATAATTTTAATTAGAATTTCCCGTAACGAGAAACTTTTCTCCTTAAGGGAAAGTCTAATTAACTAACCCTGCCCATGGGAACCGAAAATAGTCTAAAAGCCGAATCTTTACCAAAGGCGGAAGAGAACCAAAAACTTTTACCATATCCCGAAGTCATAAAGCTTGCTAAACAAGCTGGTGTTGATTTTGGGAAAGGCTACCCCTACAATAGGCTGCGCTACTACACAAAGATAGGTTTGCTACCCAAAGCCCACCGCCGCTCTTTCGGAGGTCCAGCTGAAGGATGCTACCCATCTTGGGTTGTTGACAAATTAATTGAAATCGACAGGCAGCTTAAACAAGGCCAATCAGTCCAATCAATCCTTAGACAAAAGTCGAGTACACCATCATTAACCAATGCTTTATCGCCCGCTCCCATCTCTTTATACGAAAACCGAAAAATAGCTAACCAAGAGGATTTCGCCCAGTCTACAGATTTCGGGATTGGTGAGCAGTCGACCTACACTGAAAGTTCAGCAGGTGCTCTCGACTTCATCAGACGTGGAGCTTTATATCTTGGTTTGATGTCAATAATTTTCGTCTCTGGACTCGCAACTGTTTACGAAATGCCGCAGAGTCATGACAATGTTCAAAGCCTAGTGAACATTGCAAAAAATAAGTTTTTTGGAACTTATTCACCGAAAAATCTGATCGCTCTCCCAAACCAAATCGGAAGTGTGCTGGGACGCACCACCGCCCCTTATTTCAAAGTAAACGTTCCGACCGAAATTACCCATCTGCTCAGTGCCTTTGGTGGAATCAAAACAAACGGCGCCAATGCGAATTTAGGGAAAGGTAAACTAACCGCCTCAAACGTTATTTACGATGTCCTTCCTGGCACTAATGTCAGCATCTCTTCTGGTCAAAAGCCGACCATTTCCGTTTCTGGACTAATCGGATCGGTAAATGGAACTGCCGGAAGAATTACTTCTTCGGGTGGGGACAATCCAACAATTGATATTGCCAGCAACTATACTGGCCAGACTTCAATCGATACTGTCGGAACAATAGGGAGCGGCGTGTGGCACGGATCCCCCCTTACCGATCCTTATGTTTCCAACAACATTACTGTTTCAAACTATTTGCCCCTCTCCGGAGGAACTTTAACCGGTTCTTTGACCTTAAACAACAATGATGGTGGTAGCGGCGATGTTAACTTAATCCTTGGAGATTCCAACGAATCGGGAGACATAGTTCTTAATAACAGTGGCTTTACTGGCGCTATAACTTCTGGAGCGCTAACTGCGGCAAGAGTCTGGACTCTACCAAACGAGACCGGCACCATTTGCACCACTACAAGCGGTTGTGGAGCCGCTGGAGTTTTATTCGATATCGCTGCTGATGCTGGTGCAAATCAAAGCGTTACCGCCGGAGACACCGTTACTCTTACCGGTGGGGCGGGAATCAGTACTTCGGTTGCTGCTGGACCGACGGCAACTTTTGATGTAAATACTGGTAACGGGGTTCAGATATCGGCAGATGCGGTTGCTTTAGGTCCGTTGACAGCCGATTGGGACCAAACTGGAGCCTTCAATATCTACCTAGACAACGCGGGCAGCAACCTACAGATCAGAGAAAACGGTGGCGGAGCCGACAAAGGCATTTTTGATGTTGCCTCGATTGCTGGCGACCAAACTTACACTTTTACAACCGGCGGCACAGTTTGGACTTCCGGAAATGATGGCTCCGGTTCTACCTTAGATGCTGATACTCTTGATTCATTGGATTCTTCTCAATTTCTTAGGTCGGATACTTCGGACAGCTTCACCTCCGGAACCTTAACCTTTGACAATGGGACTACTCTAACAGTAAATGGGGTCGCCAATATTGGGGATGGTGGGGATGCGGTTGCAATTTCTGGCACGACAGTCTCGGTAACCGCCAATGGGGCCGGTAATGATATAACTTTGAATTTGGTTGACAACAACACCGATGCCCTAGACATTAAACAGGGCGCTGATAACTATATCAATATAAATACTACCAATACAACAGAAAATATCTCGTTCGGTAACGCTGCCACTAACCCCACCTACTCTTTTCTGGGAAGTGGTACAGCTACTTTCTCTGGAGCAACTACAGTCACTGGTACCCTAACCGCTAACGGCTCCTTTGTAGCCAACAACACCTTCACCTTAGGAGATGGTGGGGACACTGGATCAATCAACACTTCGGATTGGGCCGTGTCAACAACTGGAGACATGACTGGGATTGGAAGTATTGGGGCTGACGGGGATATAACCACTTCCCAAGCGACCCCGTCTGTCTTTTTGACGGACACAACCGCGGCTTCGGATGATTATTCAATTAACGCTGACGCTAGTACTTTTACCATCCGTAACGAGACAGATGCCAGGGACGATGTCAGCATTGATGGGTCTGGAAATGTAACTCTAAATTCGGTGGGATCCTTTGGAAACGGCACCTGGTCTTTCTCTTCGGCTGGAGCACTTTCCGGTGTAACCACCATCTCAACTTCTTCAACGATAACTTTAGGCGCTCTTGGGGCGACGGATACCACCACTTTGCTTTGTCGTAACTCTGGAAATGTGATTGCCGGTTGTAACAGCGGTTCTGGTTCTGGACAGGATGCGGATCTTTTGGACGGTCTAGATTCTTCACAATTCCTAAGAAGTGACACTTCGGATAACTTTACCTCTGGTACTTTAACTACAGATGCTGGAACCACCTTGGCAGTTGCCGGAGATTTAACCATTGCTGATAATAATATTCCTCTGACTGGTGGAGACACTACGATTGACTTGAACGCGGCGGCTACGAGAACTTTAACTATTACTAACTCAAATGGCGCGAATGTTGCTAACTTATCTGTCGAAGGCACTGCCACAGCTGCCGATTTCTCCTGTAGCGATTGTATCGCTTTAACGACTGAAACCTCCGGTGACTATGTTGCCAATGTCGACACGAGTGTATTAACAGGACTAACTGGAGGTTCGGCAGGTTCGGAAGGCGCCTCTTTAAGTTTGGCTTTTGATTATTCTCAAGCCCTTTCCGGAGATGTCGGTTTAGGAGCCAACGCCGCCGTCTTCGGCCAATCAGGTTTTGTCTTCGAAGGCGCGACCGCAAATACCTTCGAAACTTTTCTGGCGGTGACCGATCCAACCGGCGACCGAACCATCACTTTTCCGGATGCTGGCGGGACTGTCTGTCTTAGTGGCCAGACTTGTGCAACCAGCGGAACTGTCGGTTATTGGAGTCGGACTAGCACAGCTCTTTCACCAGCAACCGGGGGAGATACTGTGGATATGGCGGGCGCCATAATAAGTAATATTGGAAATACTGCAACAGATTTTGACACGGGCGGTGGTCTTACGCTGGCGGGTAATCTCGTCGTCCAAGGGACCACGGGGCTTACCTTTAATACCGGTGCGGGAGGGGACATTACTTTTGCCAACGGCGAGAAGATTGATAACGACACAGATGGCACCGTTGCCATCACTGGTAACGGATCAATTTCCGGCCACGCGGCAATCGGCGGCTCTGCCAGCATCAGCACCGCCTATTTACTTACCATTCAAGAAACTACTTCAGTTGCTGGCTCGCGCGGTATTAATTTGGCCCCGACTTTCAACCCGAGCGCCAGCACCATTGATATTTCTTTCAATAACATTCCTACCTTTAGCCCTACCGGTGGGATAACACATACAGTCGAAGGCCAATACAATAAGATAACTGTTGGAGGTTCTGCGACAATTCCTGTCGCTTATGGCGTGGCAATAGACACGCCGACTATCTCCGGTAGTACTGTGACGAATTTGTACGGCCTTTACGTTGCAAACCAAACCGGCGCGACGAACAACTACGCTGCGGTTTTTGCTGGTGGCAATGTCGGCATCGGCACCACTGCACCAAATCAACTGCTCCATCTCTCATCTTCTGGTAGCCCTGCAGAGCAGTTCACCAGCACGGCTGCTCCAAGCCAAGGTGCCAATGGTGGTTCTACTTTCAGCGACGATTCCTCTATCGGGACAGTTACTTGGGGTAGCCCATCGAATGCGCAGACAAATGATGCTAGTTATGCCAACGCCACTCTTGCCAGTACTGAAATTTCTCACTATCTCAAGGCAACTGATTTCGCTTTCACTGTTCCGGCCACCGCCACGATAACAGGGATTTCTGTTAGTGTGGTCAGAAAAATAAGTGGCGGATGCTTATGCATCCTTACGGACAACTCCATAAAGTTGGTAAAAGGCGGAACTATCAGCGGAGATAATAAAGCAGACACCGGTACAGCCTGGACTACCTCCGATGTCACCGCCACCTACGGCAACAGTAGCGACCTGTGGGGACTTTCCTTAGCCCCTAGCGACGTCAACGCGTCAAACTTCGGTGTAGCTGTCTCTGCTACAAATACCATTGGTAGTGCCATCGACGCCGACATTAATTACATCAGCATCACTGTCTACTATACCTATAACAGCTGGGTCGCTGGTCTGAACACAAGTGACAGCGGCAACTTCAATATTTCCAATTACACTGCCTTTGGTACAAATGACTACTTTAGAATAGGCTCCTTTGGCAATCTTGCCGTCGGTGCTGGCGCCGGCAGCGGCAACCTTGTAAACCAAGGCCTTTTTAGCTACCCAACCTTTAGCGGCGGAGCTACCAGCTGTGCGTTTGGATGTACTGGAGTATTTGGGAAAGGAAAAATAGACAACACCAGCAATAATAATATCGTTATCGGGGTCGGCGGTCAAGTTGAAACTGCCGCTACTTCCTTTACCCTAACCAATGCTATCGCACTTTTTGCTAACTCGCCTCTTAAAGGCTCTGGGTCCAGCATCACTAATAGTTACGGATTGGATGTCCAAAACCAGGATACTGTGGGGGTAACTACAAGTTATGGAGTATATATTGAAAATCAGACCGGCACTGGCACTAATTACGGCCTTTATGTTGTTGGGGCCGACACTGACGCTATTTACACCGCTGCCGGATCTAATAAATTTGTCTTCGCGACGGGAGACAATTTTTCCATCGATGCCAGTACCACCGCCCAGACTCAAACAGCTGGTACTTTAGATCTAAATATCAACGCCGGCAACGCTACCGTCACTGGTCTTAATGTAGATTTCATTGCCAACACGGGTATCACTGCCGCGACGGACGAAGTTGGAGCAAAAATTAATCTTACTCAAAACGATGCCAATGCGGATATGTTCGGTCTGCAAATTAATCAACTAGCGACTTCAGTAACTATCGGTGGTGGAGACTTAGTTGAATGTTTACTTTGTTTAGATAATGCTGAGAACCAAGCCGCGGCAGTGACAGATGCAATCAGAATCACCAACTCAGGTGGGACTGCAAATGCCATTACTAATGATATTAATCTGCAAAATGGAGAGACAATTGATAACAAAACCAACGGTACTATCGCGCTCACCGCAACCACCACCTCACTTTCCGGAGTTCTTTCAATCGATGGTACTTCCGGCACAGCTATTAGCGTAACAAACACTGGAATCACAACTGACATCAGCCTGCAAAATGGAGAGACAATTGATAATAATACAGATGGAACCATTTCTCTTGGCACTACCACAACTTTAACTGCAAGCGGTGCTTTAACCATATCAACTGGCAGCAACGGAGTCCTGACTCTTTCCCCCAACGGAACTGGCAATGTAGTGATCAGCGGAACAACTACTGGTATAAACTCCGCTCTCGATGTGACCAAAACCACTTCCAGCTGCGGGTTTGGTTGCTTTGGTGTTTTAGCACGTCCTCTTTTTACTACTACCGAGTCGATTGCCAACGCTGTGGGTGGGCAGATCCGTACCAATACTGGGGCGGCCCTAACAACGGCCAGTGCCTTACTTGCTGGGGGCCCCAACATAACTGCTGGAACCATCACCACTGCAAATGGTTTGTATGTACAGAGTCAGGGCAGCGCCTCAACCACGACAGCAATTGGAATCTACCTTGAACCAATGACGGGATCAACAAATAACTACGGAATTTGTTTTGATTGTGATGGAACTTTTGGCACGCAAACAGTCGCTTCTGGAATCCGCTGGGGTACAGATGGCACTGCGGCCAACAATATTAATGCCTATCGAAGTGCCAACGGCCAGTTTACTATTGACAATGGAACCCCAACAACCCTTTTCCAAGTTAGTACCACCGCGAACTTATTAAATTTGGACGACACGACTTCCCGTACTGAAAGGCTTTGCCACGGCGCAGGAAATGGTGGCACCGGAACTGCCGCAATTTCTGATTGTTCTGGAACCCCAGGAGATTACGCCGAGCAATACGGCACCTCCGACCCGTCAATTGAAGCCGGAGACCTTGTGGTTGTAGATACAGACCAGCCTGCCCAAACAATAACAAATAAGGACGGTCAGGTTGGTTCGAAAGCTTGGGTTTTGAAATCTAGTGAAGCCTACCAAACAAGCTTAATCGGAGTTGTCTCGACAAGTCCAAACGAAGTAATCGGTCAAAACTTTACCAATGAAGAAAATCCAAGACCAATCACCCTTAGTGGCAGGGTGCCGGTTAAAGTTTCCACTGAAAATGGACCTATTGAGGCCGGAGATCCTATCACGAGCTCATCAACTCCCGGAGTTGCGATGAAAGCCACCGCGTCGGGACCGATCATCGGTAAGGCGTTGGAGCCCTACAACGAATCTGGAGTTGGAAAAATAATCGCCATTATCCAGGTGGGCTGGTACGTTGCTCCTCTAGGTAGCGGGCAAGAGTCTGGGCAATCCAGCATCACTGGCGTTACCGACCTGGCTCTTAATAGCTTAACTGCTAATACAATAATTTTAGGCAGCAATCAAATTTCTTTAGATCAATATGGGAACCTTCAAATTAATGGTAACTTGGCTCTTTCTGGAAATGAGCAGATTAGTGGAAACTTAGACCTAACTGGTAGCCTAACCGCCTCTTCAATTAATACTGGTGAGTTGAAGATTTCCGATAAGTCGTCCGGCTCCTCGTCAATTAACGCTGGGGGAAGCACGGTAATAATAAATAACAACGTAGTAACTGGCAACTCAAAGGTTCTTGTGACTTTTAACTCCGACTGGGCTCCGGCAGATAGGTTCTGGGTTTCGAAAGCTTCTGGTAGTTTTATAGTCCACGTTGATAAACCTGTCTCTACCAGAGCAAATTTTGATTGGATAGTTGTTAATTAAATCGGTTGACAGACCGCGGGCCGTTTATGTAGACTAATGAGGTTACAAATGAGAGAACAATATTCTAAAATCGCGAGTCAAATAATAAATATTGGCGCTGTCGCCACCGTATTCATTATTCCACTACTTTTTATTCCACTGCCACAAGATCTCAACAACACTCGCCTCTTTGCGGAATTTAATAAAGAAATTGCGTTTGTACTTGTTAGCTTTACGCTCTTTACACTTTGGACTATTAAAATGGTTCTGGACAGAAAGGTAACAATAATCCGCACACCGATAGACTTACCCTTAATCGTCTTCTTCCTTATTTATATATTAGCGACTGTCTTTAGCAGCGACCCATTCGTCTCAGTAGTCGGTTACTACGGAATTTTTCACCCTTCTTTGGTAAGTATGCTCGCTTTAATCTTGTTTTACTTTACAGCCGTCTCTAATTTGAGCCCAAAGACTCGTATTTGGGCGCTTGGTTGCCTAGTTGTGTCGATTGGAATAGCCTCCCTTGTAGCAATTATTCATTACTTCGGCATTTTTATAACCCAATACAAGGTTGCCCAATCCCGCGACTGGACTCCTATTATCTCTCCTGGTACGTTGGCTTTTTTGGCTTCATTATCGGTGCCGATAGCCGTTGGTCTTGCCGTAGCCGCCAAAAACTTTTGGGTGAAGTTAGGTTGGCTTGTTGCCGGCATAATTATTTTCGGTTCAATATTAATAGTAAACTCTTTTGGCGCCTGGATTGCCCTGTTTGCCGGCCTCTTAACTATTTTATTTTTTGCCCAAGGAGTTGTTAACCGCGCCGAAAACCGTCTTACCCTTGGAGCAGCTGCTATCGTGGCTATCGTTCTATTTGCGGTATCCATGACACCGTCTTTAAAAGGCAGCATTATTAAACCACTCATTCGCGGTAACGATAAAACCTTATTATTAAACGCGGAAAAACGACTTCCAGTAGATGACAGCTGGCAAATTGCTGTTTCTAGTATCGGTAACAAGCCTTTTTTGGGTTACGGACCAGGAACATTTCCATTTGTATTTACAAAATTCTCCCCTATTTCTATGAATCAAGGTTCGGATTGGAATGTTCGCTACGAACAAGCTTCAAATGAATACGCAAACACTTTATCCACCCTAGGGTTCTTAGGTTTAGCGGCTTATTTAGCCGTCCTGTTTTTCCTTTTAAGATCGCTAGTTAATTTTTGTTTAAGAAGTTCCTCGCTTAAAGATAATCCCATGCCGGTATTTCTTCTTTCTTCTCTAATAGCCTTCGCAGTTGGAAGTTTATTTTTTGATACGAGTTTGGTAATCGGAATGTTATTCATACTTGTTAGCGCGGCCGCTTTCTCAACCCTCTTCAACTTAGGTACCGAAGGAGTTGACAAAGTAAACTTAAAATTGGTTTCCCTCAAATCCGGTGTAGTTGGTTACGGCTCAGAAAACCCAAGTAACAATTTGCTCGGGTTTATTTTATTAGTACCCTGCCTGGCTATTACTGCCGCTGCACTTTACTTCGGAATAAGATCGTATCAAGCGGAACTTTCTTACCAACGCTCCGTTATTTCGGCATCCAAAAATAATGCTAAAGAAACAAGAGACCTTCTTGTTTCTGCTATTAAGGAGTTTAGTTTCAGAGACATCTACCACCGAACTCTTTCTTTAGTAGATATTAGAATCGCCCAATCGTTAAGTAGACAAACCCAGACTGATCAAAACAAGACAAATATTCAACTTCTCGTAAGCGAGTCTGTCGCTCAAAGTAGAATCGCTACTGGCTACCAAAACCCGCCCGTACCAGGAACAAGTAGTAACAACGTTGTTAATTGGGAATCTTTAGGAGTTGTCTATTCAAGTTTGATTGACGTTGTTAAAGGTACAGGAGATCAAACAGTTATTGTATACCTTCAGGCGAAAATATTATTCCCCAGAAATCCCGCTCTTTATCAGTCTTTAGGAAACGTTTATTTAAAAATCGGTAAGACCCAAGATGCCATTAGGGCCTTGGAAACGGCTGTTTCCCTGAAGAACGATCTTGCTTTTTCCCATTACTCACTAGCGCAGGCGTACGAAAAGGCCGGCAACCGCCAAGACGACGCCCTGAAGGAGTTAGAGGCGGCTTTTGGTCTGCTACCGGAAGGATCAGATAAGCAAAAAGTCCAAGGTGAGATAGATACCTTGAAAAAAGAGATTGGTAATAACCTAAAGCAACTAACCCCAACTGCCTCTACCACGGCGACCCCTTCCGCCACGGCGACATCCTCCGCAAAACCAAAGTAACCTCTATTGAGCTAAGTATAATACTTGTGATAAAATTGGCGCGAGTTCGTGGGCCTGTGGCGCAATAGACTGCTTCGCATTCTGCGACCACTTTGTGGACTATTGCTAGCGCAGCCCCGTAAAATTTGGGCCCATGGCTCAATTGGTAGAGCGCTTCCATGGCATGGAAGAGGTTGCCGGTTCAAGTCCGGCTGGGTCCACCAAATTTGTACGGGGAGGTTAGGGGTTCGAGTCCCCTCAGTTCCACCAGGCCACTACGTTTCGCAAAGCGAAACTACGCGGCCTGCTCCGCGAAGCTTTAGCGTAGTGGGGTACACTTCGCTCTTAGAGCTTCGCGTGGCACAGCCAAAGAGGGGCGAGAAGTAAGAAGTGTGCTCCGCAAAAAGTAAATCTTTTTAGGGCCTGAAGTTTAACTGGTTGAACACCTCATTCGCATTGAGGAGGTAGGCGGTTCGATTCCGCCCAGGTCCACCAAAGCTACTAGGTTGAGGAGGTAGGCGGTTCGACCCCACCCCAGCTGCACTGACTCCTCGAGATTTTAATATATTTATATATCTTTGTTAATAAATTGATATACTCTGTTCTTTAACTCGGAGTGGTTTAGTATATCAATACTAATCAAACTAGAAATTTTTATTCCCCTACAGCTTACTAGAGTTTCCGCAGAGAATTTTGTTTTTTTAACTCAATACTATATAATATAATGAGAATGCTTATAGGATTATACCGACGGAAAACTAAATTTTTCACTTTAGTATCCACTTCTGTCGTCATCTTTGCCGTTGTATTAGGGTTTTTATTTATTAAATCTTTAGAGAGGCATCCTTACGCCTTCGGTCAGACTTCCGATGCTACACCATACGGGCTTGATCTACTCCAAAATCCGGAAAAAATAGCTTACCTTAGGCCACTTGTAAAAATAGGTAAAGTCTCTAGTCATGCCAAAGACGGCTACAATAAAGACTCAGGTATATCAGATGACAACGGACAAGAAACTTACCTATACAAAAACGGTTCTAACTACGTGCTTCTAGACGAAAAGGGCCCAGGCACAATTACCAGACTCTGGTTTTATTTGTTCCCGGATGGAGTCTCCCCTGATGGAACAGTATTTAGTAATTATAAAAGCTACAGATTAAAATTCTTTTTCGACGGCGAAACAACTCCACGAGTAGACAAAACTTTAGACGAGATATTCTCCGGGACCCAAAGCCCATTTCTGTCTCCTTTGGTCGGTAATGCAAACACAAGCTCAGGAGGTTCCTACTCTTATGTGCCGATGAGTTTTGCAAAATCCGTCAGGGTCGAAATCACAGGCATGCCCTATTATTACCAGATAGATTATGAGAAATACGATTTAACTGTACCTGTTACCACATTTACACCAAGTATTGACGTTTCCGCGGTTGTTAATAAATGGAGTAACGCCGGAACCCAAGACCCCAAATCTTTGAGCGGAACTGTAATGACAACTTCTGGAACAATTGACAGCAATAATCCTTTAAAAAAGGGCGATACCCTGCAAATTTTTAACCAGACGGGCTCGGCTGTCATTAAATCAATAGTCTTCACAGTTCCGGGATACTCGGATCCCAGCGATTCCACTTCAAGAGATGTCTTCATGAATATGCGTATAAAAGGAACCTGGGATAATAATTCGCAGCCCAATATTGACGTACCCTTCGGTTCGTTCTTTGGTACCTTTTTAGGTAAAACAAACACTAAAGGCCTCTTCTTTGGCTCTGATCCGCAGACAGGCAGGCTTTATAACTATTACCCGATGTATTTTGCCAACTCGGCAAACCTCTCGCTTGTCAACAACAGCCAGTCGGATATTTCGGGAATTTCATACCAAATAGAATACATCCCACTTACTTCAATTGATGGACTCGGCACTAAAATCGGTTATTTTAACGCCACCTATAACCAGGAAATTCCAGTTACCCCCAGCGTGGATTTTAAAATGGCTAACCTTTCGGGGCGTGGCCAAATTGTCGCTAACACCCTGTATATTAAATGCTGGTCTCTGGACCAACCAACATGGCAATTGCATCATTCTTGCCTTGAAGGTGACGAAAGATTTTATATTGATGATTCAAAATCTCCAGATACGTACGGAACTGGCACAGAAGAATTTTTTAATGGCGCCAATTATTTTATACTAGGACCATTTAACCGACCTACCCACGGCGATAACTACCAATTTACTAAATATAATTCAAGTCCAACAACTTTCGATGGTTACGGCGAAGATTCTGCCTGGCGTATCTTTGCGGTTGATCCAATACCATTCCGCTCAAATATATTGATGGGTATCGAACACGGGAATCCTTATAAATACGGCACTATAGAATTACCAGGCTGGAACCAAAAAAGCACATATCCTGGCAATTATTACAGTACAGTATTTTGGTATGGTACCAATGCTGCAGACCTAAACCCCGTTGATTCACTTGATGTCGGAAACTCCCAAAGCCAGACAAGCCACTTGTACAGTGCGGGCGCGTCTGCAAATATCCCATCTCAAACATTTTTCTATGAGGGTGATAACGATGAAGTGCCTGTTTCCGATGACGGCCAGTCAGGCACAGGAAAAATAACATTCAAGATGAATGTTGATTCTGGAAAGGCTCATGTACTTCGCCGAAGATTTGACCAGTCTATAAGAAACCAAAGCGCTGAAGTAAGAATAGATGGCGTGAGAATTGGGACATGGTACGATGCAGGAAGAAATTCCGTACTCAGATGGAAAGAAAGTGAAATGTTCATTCCGGCAATTCATACCCAAGGTAAATCCCAAATTACAGTCCAAGTTACCCCCAACCCTGGATCAACGTGGACCACCTTTCGTTATGATCTATTTTCAATTCCCTCTACATCTCCACAAAACTTATCCGACTTTGACCTCGATGGCTTTAGTGACACTTTAGAAACCTACCTTGGGACCAACTCTCAAAGTGATTGCTCATTAAACTCAAGTACCGATGCCTGGCCACCAGATTTTAACCGTGATGGTAAAGTTTCAGTAGCCGATATAGATGCTGTGAAACAAGCCTACGGCAAAAACTCATCATCGGCCGACTGGTCTACAAAATATAAGAGGCTTGATCTTGTCCAGAACGGTTCAATCACCATTGCCGATATAATGGCCGTAGTTAATCTTTACAATCGATCCTACTGTTAACAAAGTCTGCCGGCTAAACTTCTTTGGAAATTAGTTTTACTAACTCTTCTAGCCCAAAGGCGTTCAAAGCTGAAATATCGAGCGGTCTGAGTCCCTTTTCCACTAGATTAGCCAGCTTTTCTTTTAACTCTTCTTCGGTCAAAAGATCTATCTTGTTAACCACAACAATTTCTTTTTTCTCCACAAGAGACGGGTTGTAAGATTTTAATTCGTTTCTTACCACTAAGTAATCTTTATACGGATCGGGTGAGGTGGCATCCAGTAAATGCACCAAAACTTTGGTTCTTTCAATGTGTTTAAGAAACTGGTCACCCAAACCCCGTCCCTGGCTTGCGCCCTCGATTAGCCCCGGAATATCAGCAATCACGAGGGTTAAAGGTTTAGGGTTTAGGGCAACCCTGCCCCCTAATGTCATTACACCAAGATTTGGTTCCAGTGTTGTAAATGGGTAATTAGCAATTTTCGGAGTTGCGGCCGTTAACTTTGATAACAAGGTTGATTTACCCGCGTTCGGAAGGCCGATTAACCCAACCTCTGCCAAAACTCGCAGCTCTAAAACCAACTCAATTTCCTCTCCCTCTCCCCCCTTTTCGGCGTGTTTAAGATATTCCCAACGACCTTCTTTTTCTCCAGTTATTTTTTCATTATTCATTCTTAACTTTTCTAGTTCGTTAGAACGCAAAGCGCGGAGCGCTTTATTCTCACTTCGTGAGAGGTGAGCGTTCCCTCTTCCTCCTTTGCCGCCTTTTGCAACTAGCAACTCATCGCCTTCAGCTGCCAAATCGCCGACAACTTCTTCTTGCGTGTCTTTAACCAGAGTTCCTAAGGGCACTTCTAAAATTAGGCTGCCTCCGCTAGCTCCTTTTCTCATGGATTTTCCGCCCGGCTCGCCTGAACCGCCCTTAAAATTTTTTTTAAACTGGAAAGGGGTTAATGTAGAAAGGTTTTTACTTGCCTTAATTAAAACATCCCCACCGTTTCCGCCGTCCCCACCATCTGGCGGTCCGTAGGCTTTACCACGAAGTTTTCTAAAGGAGACTGCGCCTGCGCCACCGTCTCCCGCTTTAATTTTTATCCTGACGTAATCAACCATGGGAACAGTATAGAACGCTTTGTACCAAAATCCAAGAGTTTTGGTAGTCGCGTTCTGCGACCACTTCGTGGACTAAAAGTATTTTGTATCTTGTATAAGAAAAGGCAATCTACTAGTTTAAAAGAGTGTAACAGGGTTCACAGCACCGCCGTTGCGGCGGACTTCAAGATGCAAGTGGGGACCGGTACAAAAACCAGAACAACCTACAGCTCCGATAAGCTGACCTTTGGTTACATTTTGCCCAATATTAACTTTAATATCGGAAAGGTGTGCATAAGCGATTATGTACCCGTTACCTTGATCGACAAAGATGAACCAACCAAAACCAGCGCCAGTTTTTTCAGCGTCAACTACTCTACCAGGGCCAGCTGCAAAAACTGGTGATCCGTAAGGTGCCCCCAGATCCACTGCCGGATGCCACCAGGTAAAGTACTGGTTTATGGTGCGAGTTACAACTGGCCAGCCCAATATCCCACTGCCGGCTGCGGAGTAATCAATCGGGCCACTAGACTGCGAATAAGCTCCAGCAATAGGAACAACTTGGTCCTCTACCTTCACACCGCCAGGAACATATAACTTCTGGCCGGTTTTTAAAGCAAAAGAAGAATCTAAGTAGTTGAATGGGAAATCGGCGATTGACTGGGTATCTGCTTTGAACTTCTTAGCTACTGAATAAACAGTGTCCCCTTTGCGTACATTGTAAACAACTCCTGTTACCGGTGGAATACTTAAAGTGTCACCAGTTTTTATGGTATCTTGACTGGCAAGATCGTTTGACCACTTAATAGTGTTAACGGAGATACCAAATTTCTGGCCAATCCTCGATAAAGAATCGCCTTTTTGAACGTGGTATTTAACAACTTCCGCTCTTGGCCGATTTAAAGGCACAATTGTTTCGGTCGTGTTGTTCGTCGTCAAAGCTGAATCAGACAAAGTTAAATCTTGAGCTGCAATCTCCCCTCTACTGAAAAGTCCGCCGGCGGTAATAGCAACTGCGGCAAGAGCGAAAACTCCACCGTGAATTGCTGGACGGAACAGAAGACCTCTACGCCACATTAAAGTTTTAACAATACCGTCCTTCAAACCTTCTAAAAAGACTACTAGATCAACAAATTTAGTTCTGACATGGTAGATGTAAGCAAAAATAAACTTTGTAAAATCAATACAAATATAAAGGCTAGCGATGAAAATGTTTTTTAAAAGCCCGAAGAATTTTAAATTTAGGCGAGCTAAAACACTTAGAAATTTTTGTGGGTGAGAGTATTCTGTCCCCCGCGCCTCGTAGGGAGTGTATTCGAAAATATCTGAAGTTGTAGTGTAAAAAAGATCGTCCCTGCTGTCTTGTAATGATGGTTCTTCCATCGGAAAACCCGCTTTTAAGATAAAAGTTTCTTACGGAACTTTAACCTTAACAGCGGGACCCTCCATAATCCCTGCACTGGATTAGTCACTTTCTATAATAACACAACCAAGCAACCACAACAAAACTTCTAAACTTCCTTATGCAAGGTCTCCAAAAACTCTTCATTGGTTGCAGTTCTCTGCATTCTTTCGATGAGCAATTCTGTTCTTTCAAGGTCGCTTAGAGCTTCTAGCATACGTCGCAACCGCCAAACTTGCTGGAGTTCTTTTTCGCTGAAAAGAAACTCCTCATTCCTAGTTCCAGAAAGGCTAACATCAATGGACGGGAAAATACGTCTTTCAGACAAAGATCGGTTTAGGTGAAGTTCCATATTCCCTGTTCCCTTAAACTCTTCGTAGATCAAATCATCCATACGACTACCGGTATCGACTAGAGCGGTTGCAATGATTGTTAGAGACCCACCTTCTTCAAAGTTACGCGCCGCGCCAAAAAACCGTTTTGGTGGGTAAAGAGCAACTGGGTCAAAACCACCGCTTAAAGTTCTTCCTGAAGGAGGAAGGGCTAAGTTATAGGCTCTACCAAGCCTAGTAATTGAATCAAGAAGAATCACAACATTTTTACCAGTCTCCACAAGCCTCTTCGCCCTCTCAAGGCCCATTTCGGCTACTCTTATTTGGGCCTCTGCCGGCTCGTCAAAATTTGAAGCCATCACTTCACCCTTGACTCCTCTTCTGATGTCAGTGACTTCTTCTGGACGCTCGCCAATCAAAACAGCCATTAAATGGACGTCCTTGTGGTTTGTGGTAACACCGGTTGCAATATCTTTCAAGATTGTCGTCTTACCCGCTTTTGGTGGTGAAACAACCATCCCTCTCTGCCCAAAACCAATTGGGGAAAGTAAATCGACCATCCTGGTCGAAAGTGGTGTCTTACCTGTTTCCAGTTTAAGTTTTTTATTTGGATAAACCGCCGTAAGAGATTCAAAACGTGGTCGCTTAGTTGCTTTATCAGGGTCTAGATCATTAACTTTAAGGACTTTAAGCATGCCAAAATATCGCTCGGTTTCTTTCGGAGGGCGGACTTCTCCTTCGACTTCATCACCGGCTCGTATGTCAAACCGGCGGATTTGACTTTGAGAAATGTAGATATCGCCTTGTCCTGCCGTCAATCCATTAGCTCGCAAAAATCCGTATCCGTCAGGCATTAGTTCAAGAATACCTTTACCCTTGGAAGTTGGCTCTTGCGAGGCTTCTTCATTAGAAAAACCTCGCTTAAAATAGGTTGGGGTCTCTTGTGTCTGTTTTGGAGTCTCCGCAGAAAACTCAGGTTCGCTTTCAACCGTTGCGTTGTCTTTTTTTACGGCAGCAGAGTCTTCTTTATTTGTTTCTTCGGAATCAGTTTTAACTTTTTTTGTTGGCATAATATCAAATTCAATTTATAACAATCAGTGGGAACATGAACTGAGGGCTAAATCGCACCAATTAAAACACAGTGGTTTTGGTTTGTCAAGTATAGACTTAAACGAGGCGAGCCGAGGGAAACCTCGGCTCGCAAATAGTCAAGACTTTTTTAGATAGGCATTAAGATGCCTAGCGCAGAACGCGAGAGTATCTAAATTACTTGCGCAAGCTGCGCATGAATTTAGTTACGGAGCGTTCTAAATCTTCCTTCTGAGCCTTCGAATCGCCAGTCCTGCTGGTCCAGCAGCTGCAATCAAGGCAAGGATTTCTCCAGGACCAGTGTTTGGCAACTCTTGTTTCTTAGTTACTTTTCCAAGAACCTTTACCTTTGGCTTAGATTTAATCTTAAGCATAACGAAACATTGCAACCAATTTGGTGTCTCGTTAGATTTAACTTGGGCAACGTTTTGAATTTCTTTACTACCGTTGGCACGAGAGTTAACTCTAACTTTGAATCTCAAGAAACCTTCTTGGCCTGGGTTAACGTTACCAACATTTACATGAAGCTTAAACCAACCATCATCAATGTGAATTGTTTGACCAGCCACAGTGTAAGTGGTAGATCCAGGAATATAAGTTAATCTAGAATCTAATCGATCAAAGATTAACACATCGTTCAAGACTATGTTACCGTTGTTACAAACTTTAATAGTAAAGGTAACTACGTCTCCAACTCTTGCCGGATTTTCGCTAACAGACTTGTTAGCACAAAGTGCTGGGTTCTTAAGAATTACCCTTGTCCAAGAGTTAGCTTGGATAGTTGCGGCTTCGTTAGATTTAACAGCGGCAACGCTCCAGACAATGTCATCTGGGTTGGCGTTTTGCGCAACTTTAGTTTGGTATTTAACAATAACGTTAGTTCCAGCTGGTACAACACCAAAGTTTGCACCATCGGTTACCCAAGCATCAGGAAGACTGCGAGTCACTCCTGTCGAAGTCCTAGTATACGTACCAGAACCGGCAACATAATCGGCCAAGTTTGGTTTGTTTATCCAAAGATAAACGTTGTTTAAGCTGGTGTTATTAGTGTTTTTAACAGTAATTGTATAAGTTAGGATTTCTCCTCTATCAGCCAGGCTTTTATCCACTTCGTTAGTCATTTGAAGAGTGGAAGTTGATGCCTGCGCCGGAGTTGCTAATGCTAAAGCGGCGGGCATTAAGGAAATAGAAAATAGAGCAACGCTAGCTGCCCCAGAAACAAACTTCTTAACTAAAGTAGATTTATTCATAATTTTTTCCCGCGAACCTGCGGATGGGGGCAGAATACTTGCGTCGTCCTCGGTCTAAAATTGCCGATTTAGACGTCTTCTAAAACATTATTGCGTACTATACCATAAACTATAAGACTTGTCAAGATGCTTGGCAAGTCTTGCGTCCTTCGGACTAAAGGCTTGTCAAGTCCCTTGACATAACTTGCGTCCTTCGGACTAAAGATACGTCAAGTCCTCTTTTCACAACTCACATCTTTGACTTATATGGGCTGTGAAAAGAGAGGAGCCGGGGCAAGGTATCCATTATGGACGACTCCTCGTATGACTTCCTCTCCTTTCAGTTCTTTCTATCGAACTGGTTATGGCAGTGGTGTTGGTCCTACATCAGACGGCGGTCGATGTGTTGGCGACGGGCCGACTGGTGGTTCCGTTGTTGGCGTTGGATTGACAATTGGTATTGTTGTCGCTGTCGCCTCAACGGTTGGCGGCGGTGGTTCAAACGTCGGTGGCGGATCACAACACGGCGGAATTTCTGTCGGCCGCGGTGCCGGCGTTTGGGTCGGTGGTGGAACCGGCGTCGACGTGTTCGTCGGCATCGGTGTTGCCGTCGGCCGATTCGGCTGTGTGGCCGACGGCGATGGTGACTGCCCCGGACGCAATGTTGCTGTCGGGGTCTGAGTCATCACCTCCTTCACCTGCCGGTTCTTAAACCGAGCATACACTACTTGGTCGGCCTCGACCTTTACCGAAACGGACGCTGGTAGCACTGGTTCCCAGCCTGGTTGATTGACCTCGGAAACCTGGTAAGTACCAGGATACAAAGAGTCAAACTCAGCAAGACCTGAACCATCAGTATCTCCTTCCCAACGCGTCGGGCCATCCGCAATAATGTGGAAACCCGGCACTGGAAGATCGACACCTTGTAGGTTGCTGCCGTCATCCGTCTTGATGACGATCAACTCCCCCATACCCGGCTGTGGAACTGGCCCCGGTATAAGGGCGTTGGCACAATAAGTCCTGTGATTGGACTTTGCGCCGTTTGGTAGTGTAACGGTGATGACCATTTCTTGAGCGCTGACGTTATTCACGCCAACCCCCACGTTGTCGCCATTAACCGTCACGTTCTGGGCGCGAACCTGGCCGTTTTGTACCGGAAGACCATAGTCCTGAGCTACGTCAGCCATAGTCCTGTTCTGGGTTGTGCTGACGTTCAGAATACCAACCAGCTGAGCGTAAAGCTGCTGGCGGTTTCCGACGCATTTGAGTGCGTCGACCGTGGGTGCCTTTTCCTCCTCGTTTGCCCTCGCGATTGCGAAGGCTTCGTTATATTTCGTCGCGTCCGAAGACGAGACGAGGTCGAGGTAGAAAGTGCGCAGTACCAACGGGTCATGATGAGCTGCAGCAAGAACTACAAGGATGTTATCGGCGCCGCCATTTAGCAAACGCCCACCATCCCCGTGCAAATCCTGCAACTCCCAATCGCCTGTACCGGTGTTGTCGCAACCCTGCATAGGAGTTGGACTCCCAGAGTTCGCGACTACGTTTTGAACGGTTGCCCCGTTGCTGCTTCCGACAAGGAAACTTGCAGCTAGAGCTCCGGCGAACATCAGCGCAACTAGCGCTGTTGCCACATATGCCCAACGAACTTGATTCGCCGCTGCGATTGACGCTGCCACTAAGACACCCAAGAAACCCGATCCGGCGAAGATTGCATACCTCCACCAAGGATCGTGATCGTGGATACCGAAAAGTGTAAGCGCTACACCCGCAAGCAGCAGCAATCCAGCAAGAGTACCTGTGTACTCGTCGCCGAGATTGCGCCAATCAGCTACCAAGATAACGAAGGCCATAAAGGCCCCGCACCCAAGTGCAATCGCCAGGGTTTGGAGAACATCTCCTCCCATGTCTTCCTCCTTTACTAATCCTTTCGGCTGCGTGCTGGATTTTTATTAACGCCTGTTAGGGCGGGAAAGAGATTTTACCACTGCCTATTTTATCAATGTGCGATGCTGTTTTTTTACAGCGTCGTTATAATAGCACAAATATTTACTTTTGTCAAACTATGGGGTAAACTTGAGGCTAATAAAATCCTTACATGAGGTTTTTACTCGTCACATGAATCACTATAGTAACTAATGAATAGTAGACATGTTCAAAACGTATAATGGCCGCTCCTCAGCGCCCAGTATGAGTGTTACCCCAAACCAGACGCCGGGGACCGGCCATTACAAAATTCTAAGTTCAAACCTTGAAATAATGTTAAGCCTTTTTATTATACTACTGCGTGTACTTTTTCAGTAAGTATTGTTTCAGACTTGACTTTTATTTCCAGAAACTCTTTAATTAACACGAAGAGTACACCTGCTGTCCAGATGTACTTCCCGAAGCACTGCCATTGGTGTCTTACAAAATCCTTCCGACCATGGTGGTGCTTCGTTGTTTCTCACTCTTTTTTTCAAAGTTCCCAACCGTTTTTAGTTAATGAAAACTAAATAACCGGTGATAATTCCTCCCCCACTCCGCCAAGGGCTTTGCGGGGGGTGCCACAATCCCTGCCCAATTTGTTATTGTGGCGATTAGAGGGCCTACCTCTAATATGCGAATTTTTAAAATGTTAAAGGTTTTACCCATTAACACTCTAATACATATATTGCCACATTATAAAGTGCTTGTCAAGTTTTATTAGTCCTATAGAAAAAAGTCTTTGGAATTTTTGTCAGTCTTATAGTAAAAATAGGTTCAAAATATGGGTTTTTCATGAAAAATCTTAATTGCTAAAAGAAGGGGTTAAACTTTTAAATCTTCTAAGAATTTGGCGAATATCATCCTGCCGGCGGCGGTTTGAAGAACCCGTGAAACGCTCACGACGACGTTTTTACCAACGTAACCTAGCCCACCTTCAACTACAATCATTGTCCCGTCTGGCAAATAACCTACCCCTTGAGTTTTTTCTTTGCCTTCCTGAATAACTTTTATTTCAATTTCATCACCTGGTATTAGTGGAGTTTTAACAAAATTCGCGAGCTCATTAACATTGAGGATTTTTACACCGGATACTGAGGCCACTTTATTTAAATTAAAATCGGTTGTAATTATTTTTGCATGCCAACCCTTAGCCAACTTTAAAAGTCTGTCGTCAATATTTTTTAAGCTGGTATCGCCTGTGTCGTAAACCACCGTTTTTACGTTTTTGGACTTCTTTATCCTTTCCAAAACATCAAATCCGCGCCGCCCTCGGGCCCTTTTGAGACTTTGGGCTGAATCAGCTATATGTTGGAGTTCGGAAAGAATAAAATTCGGCACAATTAACGTACCAAATAAAAACCCACTTTCAATAACTTCGAGAAGACGACCGTCAATCAAAGAACTGGTATCCACAACCATTGGGTTAACCCACTTTGAATCTTGCCTTGATCTAATTCTTCTGACTGAATTTGAAATGTTAGGAATTTGAGGCAGGTGCAGCTGTGAAATTACTTCACCGGCAACCCGCTTTGCGAAAACACCGCTCCAATGTCTAAACCAGTTTGTTATAATTGGCACCAGGAAAATTCCTGCACCACCGGCAAACGCGGTACTTACAACTTTAAAACCAAGATTCACACCTTCTTGAGGAGAATGGAAAAAAAGGCCTGCGAGATAAAAGCCGACTAAACCAAAAACAACACCTAAAATTAAACGGATGAAAACCTGCGTATTCACTAAAGATAATTCCTTTCCCCAAGACTGGCCTGGGCTAGATAAATCCACTGCGCAAATTGCGCAAGATAATTCCGAAGACTCAATTTTACCAGACAAAAATTAAAATGCAAAGAGCAACCAATTTAGGAACAAAGTGACGCAGAACGCGAAGCGATCTTTAGTCCGAAGGACGCAGGGAGCGAGAATATGTGAGCACTTGGGCGAACATATGTAGCGACCTATTTACTGATTATTCCCACTGCTTCCCTTAAAGTCCTTACGTTTTCGGGTGTAATAAATTTCTTGAAACCGAGCCTTCTGGCTTCTTCTAATCTTTTATTTATATAAGGAACACTGCGAATTTCGCCCAAGAGACCAACTTCCCCGACTGCTAAAGTGTCCTTAGAGACTGTCTTATCAAAAGCCGAGGAAGCAATTGCCAGGCAAATTCCCAAATCTGCCGCCGGCTCATATATTTTCAAACCGCCAGCTACGTTTATGAAAATGTCTTGGTTTCCGATAGAAAGCCCAGCTCTTTTTATCAACGTTGCTACCAAAAGTTGAAGCCTATTTGGATCAATGCCACTGCCGCGCCGAGTCGGCAAACCAAAATTTGTGGGATTAGTAAGAGCCTGCACTTCGGTAAGTACACTTCTTGATCCTTCGAGAATTGGGACAACGATAGAACCTGGGGCTTCAATTCTGCCGGATAAAAATTCGCGGGATGGGTTTTTCACCTCTTCCATTCCTTTTTCCGTCATTTCAAAAACGCCGATTTCGTCCACCGGGCCAAATCTATTTTTTGAAGCGGAAAGAATGCGGAAAGCGTGTTGCCTTTCTCCCTCCAAAAATAGAACTGTGTCCACTAGATGCTCGAGAACCTTCGGACCAGCCACTGAACCTTCTTTAGTAACGTGGCCAATGAGAAAAACGGCGGCTCCGTTTTCCTTAGCAAGACGATGCAATCTGTAAGCGGATTCGCGAACTTGGGCAACTGAACCGGCGGCAGAAGAAAGATCCTCCGTCACCAAACTTTGGATTGAATCGGCAACCACTAATTTATAACCGTCTTCCGAGATTGCTTGAATAGCGACATCAACATCTGTTTCTGGAATTATAAAAAGGTCTTTGGTTTTAATGCCAAGACGGTCGAAACGAAGTTTCACTTGCTCGACAGATTCTTCCCCAGAAATATAAAGAGATTTTATTTTTGCAGCCAGTTGCAGAAGCAAGGTGGACTTACCAATTCCTGGGTCGCCGGCAAGTAGAACAACACTACCGGGAACAATTCCTCCACCCAACACTCTGTCAAGCTCAAAGACGCCGCTTTTAAGCCTCTGTAACGGCTTACGCGATGTTTCTGCTAGCCTTTGTGGTTTAACGGTCGACATTCTTTCTTTTTGACTTCTTCCTTTTGTCGTTTCGGCAGAAACAATTGTTTCTACTAGGCTACCCCAACTCTCACAATTTGGACATTTCCCTAAGTACGATGGGGACTGGTAACCACATTGCTGACAGATATAAATAGTTGATGCCTTAGCCATAAGTGGTAACATTCTAACCTTATCTTCTTTTTTTGACAAGCTAAGTTCTTTGATGTACCATTGGCTGAAAAAGTCAACCACGGTGTTTTTGGAAAGGAGAAGTTTCATGGATCCAGATGACCTAATCCTTACGGAGATCAAGGAACGAGTTAGGGGCACAATTAAATTCATCCGTGAAGATGCTGGGAAAAGGTTTAGAGACAGACACCAAGGAGAGCTGTATCTTAGTGTCTTGGAACTGGCCGCTAAGCTAGCAATGGCTATCGGAGACCGGCAACTAGCCGAGGAGATCACCTCTGATTCCCGTTTTTACAGAGGCATCAGAGATGAGGTTCGTGAAGCTCGGATGAGAGTCATTGTCCCTTCGGCAGGTCAAGTATAAGAGCTACGCTGGTCTTGTTCTTTATGGGCAAGACCAGCATCATCCCGCCGAAGCTATGGTGAAGTAACTTCCTTCATTGATACTTGGAAAAAATTCGACGAATTTAAAACCGACTTTTTCCAAAAACTTTTTTATCTCCTCTTTACTAAAAGCCCGCAAAAGTTCTTCCCCGTCGAAAAAATCTGTTCCTCCGTCTTTAATCACTCGGTAAGTAAATTTATGGTGAGCAATTGTTGGCTCGTAACTAACAATGCCCGTCTTTGACTCCCTTAGGATATCGTAGCCTTTATTTTTTACTTTGGAAGTTTCGTTGAGAACTTCTCCGGAAATCATTTTGTCTGGATAATAATTGTCGAAGATTAATACTCCACCCGGTCTTAGAGCGTCGTTAAAGTTTTCTAACGATCTTTCGGTTTCTCTCTCTTCCAGTAAATGAGGAAAAGTCCCACTCGCCAAAACTACAGCACCAAAATCCTCATTGGAGTGAAAATCACTCATATCGCCAAGATTATGAGTTAGACTCGGTAATAAAGTCTGTGATAGATCAATCATGGGTTGAGAATTATCTAGCAAGTGTGGCGCGTAACCGTAATTTTCGGAAAGAATTTTACTAAGCCTTCCTGGCCCGGAACCCGCGTGAAGAATTTTCTTGGCTTTGTGTTTTTTTAGATTTGAATCTATAAGAGACGCCAGATGCAAATAATCAGTATTTTTTTGCTGAAAAAGGTCGTAAACCCAGGCTAAATTTGTGTAGTGTTTTGAATCGCTTAACATGGCACGTTTCGTGCCTATCCTGAGCGGTGAGCGTAGTCGAACCGTCGAAGGATGGGCAGAGATGATTTTAATTTACCTAATCACTTCGTAACGATTTGATCGTCTTCAACTCTTACTTTAATACTTTGGCCTTTATTAAAATTCCCAGAAAGAATTCCTTCGGAGAGTGGATCCTCAATTTTAGCTTGAATCACTCGTCGCAGCTCTCTCGCCCCATATTCTTGAGAAAATCCTAGCTCAACTAATTTCGAGTATACATTATCTTCTACATTTATTTTAATTCTCTGCTCTTTCAGACGAGCCTTGACCTGCTTTACTTGAAGTTTAGCGATGCGCCGAACGATAGTCTTATTCAGTGGTCTAAAAACCACAGTTGAATCCACCCTGTTCAAAAATTCAGGTTTAAAGTTACGCTTTAACTCATCCTTTAATTTGCTCGAAATGTCTTGGTGAATTCTCACTTCATCCTTCTTAGTCGTCTCCTTTTTAGAAAAGCCGATATCTCCTTCTTTTCTTATTAAATGCGAGCCAACGTTACTAGTCATTATGAGAACGCTATTTCTAAAGTTTATGGCTCTGCCTTTCCCATCCATCAAGTGGCCATCTTCCAGAACTTGCAGAAGAATGTTGAAAATTTCTGGGTGGGCTTTTTCAATTTCATCAAGAAGAATAATACTGTAAGGGCGGTGGCGCAGCTTCTCAGTAAGCTCGCCGCCTTCCTCGTAACCAACGTAGCCCGGTGGGGCTCCAATTAAACGAGACACCGTGTGTCGTTCCGAAAACTCACTCATATCAAGCCTTACTAAAGAATCTTCATCGTCAAATAAGACTTGAGCTAGAGTTTTTGCTACCAAAGTCTTCCCAACACCAGAAGTTCCAAGAAAAATAAAGCTTCCGATTGGGCGTTTTGGGTCTCTTAGACCCACTCGGGACCGGCGCAAAACGCTGGCAACATTTTTTAGAACTTCTTTTTGCCCTAAAACTGCTTTCTCCAACTCCTTTTCCAGGTTCATCAGCTTCTCGGCTTCATCAAGAGTAAGTTCTTTAGTCGGCACTCCCGTAATCATGGAAACTACTTCCGCCACATCTTTTTCATCGACCACTTTCGTTTCTTTAGTACGAGTTTTAGACAATATTGAAGAAAGCTGAGTTTCTAATCTTTTTTCTTTATCCCGAATTCTAATTGCCGGGTCGTATTGTTCTTCCTTAACCAATTCCTCTTTTTCCAAACGCAGTTCCCTGATTTTGTCTTCAATATGAATTGCTTCTGGGGTTAAGGAGCCAACTCTAACCGCTTTTTTAGAAGCCGCTTCATCAATAATATCCACCGCGCTGTCTGGCAGGTGACGATCGGTTAGATAACGGGACGCAAGTTGAACCGCCAAATTAATTGCCTTCTTTTTAATTCTAACTCCGTGAAAATCTTCGTAGCGGCCTTTTAACCCTTCCAAAATTCCAACCGTTGTTTCTTGATCCGGCTCATCAACGATGATTGGCTGAAAACGTCTTTCGAGAGCTGGGTCTTCCTCAATAAACTCCGCGTACTCATCCATGGTAGTCGCCCCGATACTGCGCAGTTCGCCACGGGCAAGTGCAGGTTTTAAAATGTTAGCTGCGTCTAAGGCGCCACCGGCACCACCGGCGCCAACAATTGTCTGAACCTCGTCTATAAAAAGGATTATATTTTGCGCTTCTTTTATTTCTTCCAAAACTCCTAAAAGTCTTTCTTCAAAATCTCCTCTAAAACGGGTTCCGGCAACCAAAGCGTTTAAATCCAAATTTATCAGCCTGGTGCCAAAGAATTTTTGAGGTACAACACGTTCCACAATCCTTTGGGCAAGCCCTTCAACAATCGCTGTTTTCCCAACACCCGCTTCTCCCAAAAGAACAGGGTTGTTTTTAGTGCGGCGTGATAACACCTGTAGCACTCTGTTTATTTCATTTTCACGACCGATTACTGGGTCCAATCTTCCAGCCCGGGCCAGACCAGTAAGGTCGCGGCCGTAATTATTTAAAAGTGGAGTTTGCGGCTGTTTACTTTGTGTAGGAGTCTGTTGGTAGGAAGTGTAACTCTCGATTCTGCTTCTTAGAGACTCGTAAGTTATTCCCCAACTTCTTAAGATATGGCAGGCAAGACCAGAAGGAGTTTTGGATAAACCGCAAAGAATGTGTTCGGTACCGACGTACGGAGATCCCCAAAGATAGGCCTGCAGGGCGGCGGCGGCAATTGCTTCTTGTGAGCTTTCGGAAAAACCACCCTCGCCTTCTTCTATTTCACTCCTCGGGTCGGTTGAAGCTACCACTGCTTCTCTCACTTTATCAGAATCGATTTGAAAGCTGGAAAGCACTTTGTAAGCAATGGAAGTTTTATCGCTAAGTATACCAAGCAAAATATGTTCTGTATCTACAGTTTCTGTACCAAGCGATCTTGCTTCTTCAGCGCTGTGAGAGAGGGCCTTACGAGCTCTTTCAGTGAATTTCTCAATCAGTTTTTTGCTCATTATTGGTTGTTGGTGACTTAGTAACCTTACCCTTTTTTGGCTTTGTTTCTTTCACCTTTGGGCCTTTTGTCACTTTTGTCTCCTTTGTCCCTTCATCAGTTTCTAACCTTAGAGCCACTCTTCTCTGCTCAGGGTTAAAAAGATCAATACTTACAGAAACTTTATCTGCCGGTGCCAGTTTAGTACCGTAAGGGATTTTGGAGCTGTGAATCAATCCTTCAATACCTGGTTCCAGTTGGACAAAGGCACCATATGAACTTGTTCTTGAAATTTCCGCTTCAAACTTTTTGCCGACAGGGTATTTATCGGCTGCTTTCTGCCAAGGGTCTTGAGTAAGCTGTTTAATAGAAAGGTTGACTTTGCCAGAAGAGGCGTCAATATCAACTACTCTTGCTTTCACGCTGTCCCCAATTTTAAACAACTTATCAAGATTTTCCACTCTTTCCCAAGAAATTTCACTTATGTGAACTAAACCTTCAAGACCCTGGGCAACAGTAATTAAAACACCAAAAGGTAGCATTTTGCTTACCTTGCCTTCAATACTATCACCAACACCAAAAGGCAGTTCCACTTTCGGCAGTCTAGTAGATTCTGAACCGGCCTCTCTTTCTGAAAAAATAAGCCTGTTTAGCTTTTTATCAACTTCTAGAATTTTCACCTTAATTGGCTCGCCTCCGGCTCTTGCAGAACTAATTAGATGAGAGGAGGGAATAAAACCACGAAGGCCATCGTAGTCCACTAAAAGTCCGCCTCGGTTGGATTCCAAAGGTTTAACTTCGACAACACCATCTTCTTCCATTGTTTTAGAAATATCTTGCCAACGGCGTTCGCTGCCAGCTTTTTTAAGTGAGAGGATAACTTGGCCACCTTCAGATTCAGGAATCATCACAAAAGCAGTGATTTTGTCACCTACTTTTGTTTTCTCAAACTCTTCGAGAGATTCAAGCTCTTTCGCCGAGATGACCCCTTCTGATTTTGCGCCTAAATCCACAAAAAGCGCGTCTTTTGTTTTGGAAACAACTGCGCCTTCAACCAACTGCCCTCGGGAAAGACTCCGTGGAGAATACTCTTCTTTTTCGAGAAGAGCAGCCATTTTGGAGTCTGGGTTATTACTACCAACTAAATTTGATTTCGCCATAATAGTATGTGATCTGAGATTATACTTAAAGTATATCCCAAATACAAGGGGAAACCAAGCAAAAAGAAAAGCCCGTCAAGCGCTTTGTAAAGCTTGACGGGCAATTGCAGTCGCTTTGACGTTAGACCGGGACTTGCAGTTTTTGAAAACGGCTTTCAACGTAATCAACCATCTGCTCCACTGTCCGCACGTTTTCTACTTCTTTGTCGTCGATTTCAAACGGCTGGCCGGCCTTTTTTGTGGCCCATTCCTCCAACGTTTGCTGGAGAGTAACGAGTCCCAGGGAGTCGGCTTCGAGGTCATCCATAAACTTGGCTTGGGGAGTAACCTTCTCCACAGGGACGCTCAACTCCTTAGCGATCACCGGTCTTAGTTCCTCGTAAAGCTTTTGGTTCATTAGCTCCTATGTCTCCCTCCTTTGTTGTGATCTGATCCGCTTGCAACTTTCTTCCACAATAATTCTAACAGATTATAGCAAACTTTCTTTAAGGAGGTGGTAAAATAGCCTACATGTTCTCTAATTTTAGAAAGGCAAATGAATATTTGGAAAGCTTTCTTCCCGAAAATCTGAATTATAGCCCTCAGGAGGTGATGAAGCTTGATCGCATAAATTACTTACTTAAACTGCTCGGAGACCCTCATAAGAAATTCAAATCAATTCACGTCGGTGGTACTTCAGGAAAAGGCTCGGTGAGTTATTTTCTGTCAGCCTTACTAGCTGGCCAAGGCTATAAAACCGGCCTCACCATTTCCCCCCATTTAGAGACGGTAGCCGAAAGATTTCAGATAAACGGCTCGGAAATTGCTGAAAAAGAATTTGTTAATTTGACTAATAAAGTTAAACCTTTGATTGAAAAGACAGAAACTGATCTCCATCTTGGAAAACCAACTTATTTTGAAGTATTAGTCGCAATGGCTTTTGATTACTTCGCGAAGCAAAGCGTGGGTATCGCCGTCGTTGAAGTTGGGCTTGGCGGAACACTGGATGCGACAAATGTAATTAAACCGACAGTTTCGATTATAACTAACGTAAGCTTAGATCACACTGATATTTTAGGCGACACCGTCGAAAAAATTGCCAGAGATAAATCTGGGATTATTAAAAACGGCTCACCGGTAATTAGTGGAGCGAGACAGTCGACAGTCAAAAAAATAATTGCTAAAAAATCCGCAAAAAATAACTCTAAAATACTTTTTATTGGTGAAAAATTCAATTATAAATTAAAAAAAGTAAGTCTTTCAGGCACAAATTTTGATTTTTATTGGCTAGGAAAATATTTAAATAATTTAAAACTCTCAACCCCTGCCGCTTATCAGGTAGAAAACGCGTCTCTCGCGTTAGCTGCAATTAATCTGCTTAAAGATAGTTTTGGATTTGATATTAATGAAGAAAAATTATCTAAGAGTTTAGAGAAAATAAAAATTCCGGGAAGATTTGAGATTGTTAAGAAAAGCCCCTTAATTATTTTAGACGGAGCGCACAACCCCGCAAAAATTAAAACTTTCCTTTCTTCTTTAACTCTCCTCATCCCAAACCGACGGTTTATCTTCATTCTTGCTTTTAAAAAAGGAAAGGATATCGAAAATATGCTCCGCAGAATATCTCCTCACGCCGAAACCATAGTTTTAACTCAATTTAGCAAAGTAACCGATATGGGTAGTCATTTTGCCACGCCAACGGTTGAGTTGGAAAATATTTTGAAAAAATTAAAATTTCCCCGCAAAATTTTAATCGAAAAAAATTCTGCCAAGGCTCTCACGAAAGCCAAAAAACTTTATAACAAAAACACCCCGACAGTTGTAACTGGATCTTTATATCTAGTCGGCGAAATCCGTGATTTGTTTTATAAGTAAATACTTTTTTGAGACTTGTTGTATAATCATTTCAGAAAGAAGAGCTGGATTCCTTTTTTAGGAGGGGTTCGTTGAGGATAACTAAAAGCAGGTTCGTAGTAAAACCCAGTGACCGTTGCCCATGCGGCCAGTTATGGGAAAGTCACGGGGACGTTTGTTCTTTTACGCTTCTTATGACTCACCTGGACAATGCGGATGGCCGGAGAATCTTCAAGAAAAAAGAAGCTTCACCAATAAAACGTCGCTACAGAAAACACTAATTAGAAAGGAGGTGACAGATTGGACCCTCGAGATATGGAAACCGCCAAGCTAAAGATCGAGCATCGAGTTGGGCAGCATCAAAAAGATACCAATCCGAAATGTCCTCTGTGCGCTTTGGTAGGAGAGATCATCGTTCGTCATTAACTGTAGTGGTACTACTTCTGGGGCTCTGGGTTTGAAAACTCAGAGAGGAACTCTCGTCAGAGGGATTCTCCTGCCATAACCCCCAGAAGTTTGCCGAAGCCGGTCCATTTGAGCAATTGTCCTCTCCGCTCATTGGACCGGCTCTTTCCTTTTAAGTAGGCAACCTTCTACCCAAACCTAAGAAATGTAGAAGTTATTACAGACAAGACTGCCTTCTGCTGTTACAGTTTGGCTACTATGGAAAGGTTTGCAACACTAAGCCCCCAAGAAGCAAAAATACTCGAAGAGCAAGCCGTTAAATCTTACGTTGGTGCAGAGCAGTCTGTTCCAAATGGTAACGGCAGACACAACGGTCACGATATGATTTTGCGAGTTAAATCCGTTTTTCCTTTTCAGTTTTTCCCAGATGAGTTATTAGTATTTAAAGATAGAGTCAGACTCATTACCAGAACTCTTCCGGGGACCGACATGGAAATTGATATGCACATCTACGATATTGCCCAAGTTGAAGCTGATGTTGGTCCGATATTCGGCCAGCTTAACATTTACCCCAAGCTTAGAACTGAAGGACCGTTACTTATCACGCGAATTTTTCGTAAAGATGCTTTAGCTGCTAGAGAAACTATTGAGGATTTGATTACGCGAGTTCCGATTGTGTCTTCGACCTATTGATTTTGGAAAAAAGATATTTTTCTTCCAAGCTAAAAATCTTAGTCGGCAAAACTTTTCTCGCTTCCAGATAGTTTAATAAGTTTGTTAAAAGAACGTAAGAAAGGCTGATACCGGCTGCAAAAAGAAGTCTTTCCGCGGCTACAACTGGAATTAGGGAAATCCAGATTTTAGCTGGCAAGTGAAATGCCCAAATCCAGGCAGCTCCTCCAACTGCATGAGCCGAAAAAGTGGCGCCTAAAGAGCGAATAAAAAGATTATCGCGACGGAAATAGGCGAAAACCGGAATTAACCAATAAAGCGCGTAATACCAAACTTGCCTACCAACTGGATTCGCCCAAAAAATTATCATCGCCAAGATCGGGATAATAATGTTGGAGCGATCCTTCTTTGCGAAGTAGTAAACAGCAAAAAGAGTTGGGAAAAGCCTTACAACCGCCCCTGTGAATTGTGGACCCGCCAACGGCACGACTCCCTGACTAACTTTAATAAGCAGGTTAACCATGCTCATTAAAAAGACGCTGGCAATTCCGATTGGTCCCCCAAAAAAAGCTCCGGATGTCGGTGCAAAAAGATCAAAGAGAGTAAAAGAAACGTTCGAACCAGCCAGTTTGTTGACTGGAATTTGGAGAAAAATAAAACCAACTATTGTAAAGACTGCCGCTAAGATCAACTTCGTTATGTTCATAAAAGTGAAAAGATAGTACAACAAAAAAATCCCTTTGTAAAGGGATTTTTTAAATTAGACTTTATAATGGTAATTGGTAAACAAATTTTCCGCGTAGATAAAATTCTGGCGACGACTATTAGCCCAAGGCGTAAGTCGTAGACAGAATTTTGGCGACGACTTTAGGTCAGTTTCCTGACCGCAAGGCGGCCCAGAATTTTCTCGTAGATAAAATTCTGGCGACGACTTACTTTCCCAGACCTGAGAAGGTCAAGTATCATCAGCGCTGGACCGTTTCATGACTCTGTTCGGAAAGGGAAGAGATGGTTCCAGTCCGCTCAAGTCACCAGAATACTATCTACGAGCCACACTCTCAAAACTGGATAGAATGCCGCTAAAATCCTTTGATCGAAATCATAAGATTCTAGCGAGTTAAAAATCTTTAATGATCTAATCCGCCAGAACGGCGGACGCAGATCACTTTAGTGATCTATTAGTACGGCTTAGCTGAAACCCTTACGGGTCTTACACATGCCGCCTATCAACCTGGTAGTCTTCCAGGGATCTGAGAACCCTAATCTTGTGGTGGGCTTCGCACTTAGATGCTTTCAGCGCTTATCCCAACCCAGCGTAGCTACCCAGCGATGCCCAAGCTTGGACAACTGGCACACTAGAGGCTGGTCCATCCCGGTCCTCTCGTACTAGGGATAGTCCCACTCAAGGTTCTTACGGGTATGCCGGATAGAGACCGAACTGTCTCACGACGTTCTGAACCCAGCTCGCGTGCCCTTTTAATGGGCGAACAGCCCAACCCTTCCCGGCTACTTCGCCAGGAGGATAGGACGAGCCGACATCGAGGTGCCAAACAGTGTCGTCGATGTGAACTCTTGGACACTATTAGCCTGTTATCCCCGGGGTAGCTTTTATCCGTTAAGCTCCGCCGCTTCCACGCGCAATTGCGGAGGATCACTAAACCCTGCTTTCGCACCTGCTCGACTTGTAAGTCTCGCAGTCAAGCGCACTTATGCTTTTACACGTCAAAGTCCCGTTTCCATTGGGACTAAGTGCACCTTTGGGCCCCACCGTTACTTTTTAGGCGGGGACCGCCCCAGTCAAACTACCCACCAGACCTTGTCTTGCTGCCGGATAACGGCTAGCAGTTAGCGTTCGACTTCACAAAGGGTGGTGTTTCATTGTCGCCTAAGCTCCCACCTACACTACACAATGTAAAACCAAACGCAGGGCCAAGTTGTAGTAAAGCTCCACGGGGTCTTTTTGTCCTTGCATACCTAGGCCGCGTCTTCACAGCCATCTCAATTTCGCCGGGTCAATCTTCAAGACAGTCCTCAAGTCGTTCTACCTTTCGTGCGGGTCGGAACTTACCCGACAAGGAATTTCGCTACCTTAGCACAGTTTAGATTTGTTACTGTGACCGATTGGCTACGGTTCTGTATATCGCCATACAGCTCGGACCATATCATCTCCAATGGAGTCTAGCGTGTGGTCTCTGAGGGGTCATTTACGACTTCCCTGCTGATTGTCCGCACTCGTCGGATTTTCACCTTGTCTTAACAAATCGCAAGACGAGGTACCGCGAGATACTCGGAGTTTCCAGCATACAGCTAGATTTTGCCCCGATACTTTATCGAGGGAAGGATTCCAACCTTCGTAACTACAACTTTTCGTGCGGCAAGTCCGCCTTTCAGGCGGATACAGTTATATCGCTGTTCCAGCGATGTAATTCTCGCGGTAGCTCGAATTATAGTTACTGCGGACGTTTACCGTGGCTTCAGTTGGCCGCGTGAACAGCCTTCCTTAACCTTACGGCACTGGTCAGGTGTCAGGCCCTATACTTCCCCTTTCAGGTTTGCAGAGCCCTGTGTTTTTGTTAAACAGTCGCTTGAGAGTCTTTCGCTGCGCCCTCGATAAATCGAGGGACGACATCTTCCAAAGATACGTCGAGCTTTTTTGCCGAGTTCCTTGAAGATCGTTTTCCCGTTCACCTTAGTATACTCTACCAACCCACCTGTGTCGGTTTGCGGTACGGTCGAATATAGGTCTCACGACGAGTATTTTCTCGAAGCCTGAAAATTTTCCAACCTCACTTTCCTTGCGGTTTGTGGGGCCCATCGTAGCTTAGATAAAGCGTGGCCTTTGGCCACGCTTTGCGTCTGCCTTGCGGCGGACTAAAATCGTGACCTTTGGCTTCCACGAAATCGTGGAAATCAGCGGATTTGCCTGCTGCCACTTCCTTACTACTTAGGTGCCATTGCGTAACGGCACTGGAGATTTCCACTCTTGTCAACCCTTCGTGTCTTGATCGACCTACATCGGTAGCCGAATATCAACGGCTTGTCCATCGCCTACGCCTAAAGGCCTGAGCTTAGGACCGACTAACCCTGGGACGATTGACGTTGCCCAGGAAACCTTGGGTTTACGGTGCCCCGAGTTTTCATCGGGGTTACGCTACTTATACCGGCATTCTCACTTCTTGGCAGTCCAGCAAACTTTACAGTTCACCTTCAAGCCACCAAGAACGCTCCCCTACCCCCGGCTTACGCCGGGCCGTAGCTTCGGTACCAAGCTTGAGCCCCGTTACATTGTTCGCGCACATTTCCCGACTCGACCAGTGAGCTGTTACGCACTCTTTGAAGGGTTGCTGCCTCTAAGCCAACCTCCTGGCTGTCTAAGGAAATATACTTCGTTTCACACTAAGCTTGGATTTAGGGACCTTAACTGACGGTCATGGGCTGTTTCCCTTTCGACTACGGGGCTTAGCCCCCGCAGTCTCACTCCCCAACTAGAACTTTGTGTATTCGGAGTTTGGTTAGCTCGTCCGCCTTGCGGCGGGCGTTGCCATCCAGTGCTCTACCCCACAAAGACATCATTGAAGGCTGCACCTAAATGCATTTCGGGGAGAACCAGCTATCTCCAGGTTCGATTGGCATATCACCTCTAACCACACCTCATCCCAACCTTTTGCAACAGATACGGGTGCGGGCCTCCTCCGGCTTTTACGCCGGATTCACCCTGGACATGGTTAGCTCACCTGGTTTCGGGTCTGTCCCGATGTACTAAATGCTCAGTTAGAGCTCGCTTTCACTTTGCCTACGGAGTTTTCGTCCTTAAGCTGGCGCACATCGGAAAAACTCGCCGGTTCATTCTTCAATAGGCACGGCGTCACCTCGTCAAAGACGGGCTCCGCCTGCTTGTCAGCATCTGGTTTCAGAGACTATTTCACTCCCCTCTCCGGGGGACTTTTCACCTTTCCCTCACGGTACTAGTTCACTATCGGTTCTTCTTGGTGTTTAGCCTTACCCCGTGGTCGGGGTAGATTCCTGCAGAATTCCACGTGCTCCGCAGTACTCAGGTATGTAACGGAAGTTCTACCAGTTTAACTTACAGGACTATCACCTTCTGTGGCCCCCGATTCCACGGGGTTCTGCTACCGGAAGATTTTTTAACTTCTCAACATTAAAGTTAGTTACACCCTACAACCCCCAGCTAAGCTGGGTTTGGGCTCTTCCCCTTTCGCTCACCGCTACTTAGGGAATCACATTCGTTTTCTTTTCCACGGCTTACTTAGATGTTTCAGTTCAGCCGGTTCCCTCCCACTACCTATGTATTCAGAAGTGGGTACCCCGCAAAGCGGGGCGGATTACTCCATTCGGAAATCCTCGGGTAAAAGCTTGTTGGCAGCTAACCGAGGCTTATCGCAACCTACTACGTCCTTCATCGGCCAAGAAGACCAAGGCATCCGCCAGATGCGTTAATAAGATTTTTAACTTTCTATCCAGTTTTCAAAGTGCTTCCGGCGAAGCCGGAATTAAGAATGAAGAATTAAAAATTAAGAATTCATCAATCTAAATCCCAACTCCGTTTATTAGTGTCCTTCGACTCCGCTCAGGACATTCTCCTTGCTGGCTTGCCATGAGCAAGCGCAGCGCGTCGAATGGTGGACCTGGTCGGACTCGAACCGACGACCTCCTCATTGCAAATGAGGTGCTCTGACCAGCTGAGCCACAGGCCCAGATATGAAAAAGCAAAGTACTCAAATCACAAATTACAAACTTTGCGATTCTAATTTATTTAATTATTTTTGTCTATAGGGAGTTCTGAATAGGAAATGAAGCTTAAAGATAAACACCTGCTGTCCGTAAACGTTTGAAAATATAACCATTATCTTCTCACTTAACCCTAAAAAGAACACCCTCAAATGAGAATAAACTCATCAGGGCGAATATATCACCATTTTAATAATAAGTCAACACCTTCGGTGTTAGCAATTCTTCGAATTGTCAAGCTTAAAATAGGGGGGTTATCAGTTGAAAAGTGAGTTTGCTAAATATTGATTCGATTGCTCAAGAATGTTAGAATAACTGCGGCATTTGGGCACGTGGCTCAGTGGTAGAGCGCGTCTCTGATAAAGACGAGGTCGATGGTTCGATCCCATCCGTGCCCACCATCATGAGTAAGAAACTGCTTAAACCAATAGGAAAAGAACCATTAGAAGACTCCCTTGATACTGGATGGGCTCCTATTGATCTTGATGAACCCCCTTCTCAATTACTGAGTAAACCAAAAGGACTCTTATTCTATTTAGGTTCTTCAAATCCATCTAACCCAACAACGAACGACCAAAACTGGACTTATTCTTCTGATTTCTTTACAGTCAGGGAGGGGAATGGCACAATCAAACTCGACAGATATATTGGATCTATTACTCAAGAAAACCAAGAAGTATTAAAGGTTCCTAAAAGTTTAATGACAAACCACTACCCAAAATACAATGATCCACTATTTAACAATCTCCCTCCTACAAGAAAAAAGCTTTTAAAAAAGTATTTTAAAAAGTAAAGAAAAACCTCGCTTTCGCGAGGCTCCTCTTTTTGAAAGCTCAAAATGTAGTAGGATACCCGTCTCGACGAAGATCGACGAGGCGGAGAACGTCCTTCCACCGAACCGGTGGGTGACATGACCATCCGTCGTGAACGGAGGTCTAGAGCCAAAACTTTCGGCTCGACTCCTTCAGTTCAAGTTACTAAATCCAAGCAAATAGTAATCAGTTAAAAATTAACTTGTTACTTATCGCTTGTTACCTGTAACCAATTCAGAAAGGAGGTGATCCATCCCCAGATTCCCCTAGGGATACCTTGTTACGACTTAGCATTGATCGCTGAGTTCACCTTAGTACCATAAAGGTCCTTCGGGTGCCCCCAACTTTCCCTACTTGACGGGCGGTGTGTACAAGACCCGAGAACGTATTCACCGCAGTATGCTGACCTGCGATTACTAGCAAGTCCATCTTCATGCGCTCGAATTGCAGAGCGCAATCTGAACTGAGGACGCTTTTTAGGGATTAGCTTCTCCTTGCGAAGTTGCAGCCCATTGTTTACGCCCATTGTAACGTGTGTGTAGCCCAGGACATAAGGGCTATGATGACTTGACGTCGTCCCCACCTTCCTCCAAGTTAGACTTGGCAGTTCCGCTAGAGTGATACAACTAGCGGTGGGGGTTGCGCTCGTTACCCGACTTAACGGTACATCTCACGACACGAGCTGACGACAGCCATGCAGCACCTGTGCTAGCTCCCTAATTTCTTAGGGTTGTTAGCCTTTCGGCTTCCTAACACTAGCATGTCAAACCCTGGTAAGGTTTTTCGTTTTGTCTCGAATTAAACCACACGTTCCCCTGCTTGTGCGGGTCCCCGTCAATTCCTTTGAGTTTTAGCCTTGCGGCCGTACTCCCCAGGCGGGACACTTAACGCGTTAGCTTACGACACCGAACCGTCACCAGCCCGATATCTAGTGTCCATAGTTTACGGCGTGGACTACACGGGTATCTAATCCGTTTTGCTCCCCACGCTTTCGTGCAACACCGTCACGGACCACCCAGATGCCTGCCTTCGCCTTTGGTGTTCCAGTTGATATCAACGCATTTCACTGCTCCACCAACTGTTCCGGCATCCCCTTTGGTCATCTAGTCTTGTAGTATCACCACCGGTCTCTCTGTTGAGCAGAGAGATTTGAATAGTGACTTACAAAACCGGCTGCGCACGCTTTACGCCCAGTAAATCCGGGTAACGCTTGGGCCCCACGTATCACCGCGGCTGCTGGCACGTGGTTAGCAGGCCCTTATTCTCAAGGTACAGTCAAAATTATTCCCTTGTAAAAGGAGTTTACAACCCGAAGGCCTTCATCCTCCACGCGGCGTCGCTGCGTCAGGCTTTCGCCCATTG